>JAMOMS010000268.1 GCA_027067015.1 Campylobacterales bacterium
ATGCGCACCCCGCCCAGCACCATCGGTTTGTCACTGCCTGCGCTTTCAAAGGCGTGCACGTCAAAGCCGGTGCCCGTGTAGCGCACGGCGGTATCGGGGGGCAGAAGGCAGGGAAGCTGGGGCAGGTCTTCGGCGAAGGTGAGCTTGTGCAAAGCCGTTGAGCCCGGCACGAAGGTCACTTTCGCGCCCACAGCGTGGAGGGCACTGCTTTCGTCGGTGTACTCGGTAGGGACAGCCAGCGCTTTTTTGAGTATGTCGGTGCGGCTGAGCTGGGGTGTCTGAATCCGTAACAGGCGACGGCGGTCGACGGGCCTGCCGTCGTACCAGACCGTGTCGGCCACGGGCAGGGCGGGCACGGCGCAGTCGCTCTGGCCTATCGCCTCCAGCAGGGCGCGGCAGATACTTTCATCCACGCAGGCGCGGGCCACGTCGTTGACCAGCACCAACGGGGTCTCAACCTCATTGAGCGCATTTGTGAGCGAAGCCTGGCGGCTGTTTCCTCCGGTAACGAATGTCACCTTTTCATTATAAACATGGCGCCGCATGAAGGCGAGCTCTTCGGGATGGCCGGTGACCACCGCTTTGCCAAAGAGCCCCGTCTCCAGCAGGTTTTCCAGTACAAAGAGCCAGAGCGGGCGCCGTCCTACCCGCAACCACTGCTTCTTGACCGGCTTTTTGAAACGGCTCGCCTCGCCGGCGGCCAGGAGGATCAGGGTTAAATCGGACAAAATCTCTCCTAAAAATCCTTGAGTGTTACGAAAGTATACACAAGAAAAGCTTGCTTTTATCTTTTTTGTGATAATTTTTGACCAGCTCAGACGGAGGAATTTTTATGAGAAGCGAATGGGTCAGGAAGCGTGAAAAGGACACCGTCCGCACGCAGATGTACTACGCCAAACAGGGGATCGTGACCGAAGAGATGGCCTATGTGGCCAAAAGAGAGCGGCTTGACCCCGAGTTTGTCAGAAGCGAAGTGGCCAGGGGACGGCTGATTATTCCGGCCAACGTCAACCATGTCCACCAGAAACCCATGGCCATCGGCATGGCGGCGACGTGTAAAATCAACGCCAACATCGGCTCTTCCGCCGTGGCCAGCGACATTGAGGGGGAGGTTGAGAAGGTCAAGGTGTGCCAAAAATACGGCGCCGACACCATCATGGACCTCTCCACCGGCGGCGATTTGGACGCGATACGCGAAGAGGTGATCAAACACGCCGAAGTGCCCATCGGCACCGTGCCGATGTACCAGATTTTGCACGATTGCAACAACAAAATCGAAGACCTCACCATTGACGCGATGCTGGAGGTGATTGAGCGCCAGGCCAAGCAGGGGGTGAGCTACTTTACCATTCACGCCGGTTTCCTGCTTCGCTTCATGCCGCTGGTGGCCAAGCGCAAAATGGGTATTGTCAGCCGGGGCGGCTCCTTGATGGCGGCGTGGATGATGCACTACCACAAAGAGAACCCCTTCTACACCGCCTATGACGATATTTTGGATATTTGCCGAAAATATGACGTCAGCCTCTCGTTGGGCGACAGCCTGCGCCCCGGATGCCTCTACGACGCCAGCGACGACGCCCAGCTGAACGAGCTGAAAGTTTTGGGTGAGCTGACACTGCGGGCGTGGGAGAAGGATGTGCAGGTGATGATTGAGGGCCCGGGTCACGTGCCTTTGAACCAGATTGAGCGCAACATGAAGCTGGAGCGCGAATATTGCCACGAGGCGCCCTTTTACATTCTGGGCCCGCTGGTGACCGATATCGCCGCCGGGTATGATCACATCAGCTCCGCTATCGGCGCGGCGGTGGGCGGCTGGCACGGGGCCAGTATGCTCTGCTACGTTACCCCCAAAGAGCACCTGGGCCTGCCCAACGCCGCGGACGTGCGCGAGGGGATCATCGCCTACAAAATCGCGGCCCACGCCGCCGACATCGCCCGGGGGCGCAAAGGGGCCCGCGACATTGACGATGCCATGAGCGACGCGCGCTACAACTTTGACTGGAACAGACAGTTTGAGCTGGCCTTAGACCCCGACCGCGCCCGCGAGTACCACGACGAGACCCTGCCGCAAGATGTCTTTAAAGAGGCGGAGTTTTGCTCCATGTGCGGGCCGAAGTTTTGCAGTTACAAGATCAGCCAGGATCTTATTGAGGGTAATGTGGATATGTCGGCCATGGAGCCGACGGCGAGCTAAAGAGAATTTTAAGCAAAAAAGGCGTACTTTTCGCCCGAAACCATTTTAAAAGCAGGAGAGAAAATGACCCAATCAAGAGTCAAAGAGATACTTTCAACCGTTACCTATCCGGGGTTTACCAAAGACATTGTCACCTTCGGGTTTGTCAAGGATATCGAGATTGACGGGGGCCGGGTGGCCGTGACGCTGGAGATCACCTCCAGCGCGCCCGAGGTGAAAAAGGAGCTGGAAGAAGAGATCCGCATGAAGCTCATTCGTGAGGGGGCCAGCGAGGTGATCGCCATTATCGGCCAGCCCAAGATGCCCCGCGAAACCTCCAGCAGGGGCAAAAACATCGCCCCGCAGGTCAAAAACTTCGTCATGGTCAGCTCCGGTAAAGGGGGCGTGGGCAAGTCGACCACTTCCGTGAACCTGGCCATCGCCCTGGCGATGCAGGGTAAGAAAGTGGGCCTGCTCGACGCCGATATTTACGGCCCCAACGTGCCCCGGATGATGGGCATTGAGGATATGCGCCCCGACGTGGTGGGTAACAAGGTCAAGCCCATTACCGCCTACGGCGTGGAAGTGATGAGTATGGGCAACCTGATGGAAGAGGGCCAGGCGCTTATTTGGCGCGGCGCCATGATCATGAAAGCCATTGAGCAGTTCTTGCGCGACATTCTCTGGAGCGATCTGGATGTGCTGGTGATTGATATGCCCCCGGGAACGGGTGATGCCCAGCTCACGCTGGCCCAAAGCGTGCCCGTAACCGCCGGCATTACCGTCACCACCCCCCAGCAGGTCTCACTGGACGATTCACGCCGAAGCCTGGAGATGTTTAAAAAACTGCATATCCCCATCGCCGGCGTAGTGGAGAACATGAGCGGCTTTATCTGCCCCAGCTGTAACACCGAAAGCGATATCTTCGGCCGCGGCACCGCCGAGGCGGTGGCCAAAGAGTACGACTCCAAACTGCTGGCGCAAATTCCCATTGAGCCGGCGGTACGCGAAGGGGGCGACGCGGGTAAACCCATCACCTACCACTACCCCGAAAGCGAGACGGCCAAACGCTACCTCAAAGCCGCCGAAGAGCTTTGGCAAACCATTGAAGAGATTAACGAAGAGGGCGGCGTAAGCAACGAAGCCATCCAACCCACCACCCCTCCGGGCGTGAGCGCCTGCTCCACCGGCCACTGATAACTCCTCTTTAGTCGCGGCTTTCGCCGCGACGCAAATTTCACTCTTTTTCTTCAGCGGTTAGTTTTTTGATTATTTTCTCTTGATTGACGCAGAAGTTGCCGTTTTTCTCGATCAAAAAGAGGTCGTTAACCCGGTGTTTGCGGGTGGTAATGACCGCCGTGGCGATGTCGATGCCCAGTTTGTCGAAGTAGTGGGCCACGTAGGCCATGAGTCCCCGTTGGTTGGCGGTTTTGATCTGCATGGTGGCGTAGGTTTTGGAGTGGTCGCAATCGATCGTGATCTCTTTGGGCCTGATCTGCGGTTTGGTCAGTCTGATACTTTTGCTCATGTCAAACGAGTCGCGGATAATCGCTTCGACGTGGGGGATCTCGTCGGCCCCCACGCTGTCGTTAAACTCCAACACGAAATATTTGACCCCGTCAAAGAGTTTGAAAATCTCCATGGTCACCAGCTCCAGGTGGCTCAGCTTGCCAAGCAGGTATCCCAGGTTGACGGGCACTTTGCGCCATATCTCGATTTTCAGCGTCTCCCCGGCGCTGATTTGGGCCTCATAGTCAAGCACCTGGCGCGCCGTTTGGGAAATGTGCAAAATCTCTTTGGTCGGGTGCTTGATGAAAAAGAGGTTGGACTCAATGGCCGTGATCTTGCGTTGCAGTGAGCGGGGAAGGGCTTTGAAGCTCTCAAGCTTTTTAAGGGCCCTCTCCCGGCGCAGGCGTTTGGCCGTCTCGTCTATGACGGCGCGGTTTTGGAGCATATCGGAAGCGGCGCGGTAGAGGGTAGTGAGCATGCGGTCGGTAAAGGCGTTGTAGACCCCGGGCCCAACGGCGTTGATGTCGCAGTAGGTGAGAATAAAGAGCATATCCAGCAGTTTTTGACTGCTAAGCGGCGCGACAAAGCGGCTGACGGTGCCTTCGTCGTAGATATCCTCGTTGTGGATGGTGTGGGTCATGCGGGTGTGGTGGGCGATGAGCAGGGTCCCCTCTTTGACAAGCTCTTCGGAAAAACCAAGCTTTGTGGCGTAGGCGCGAAAGAGGTGCGCGCCCACCTCATGGTGATCCCGCTGTCTCCCTTTGCCCGCGTCGTGCAAAAGGGCTACCAGCTTGAGCATGGCCCTTGACTCTTTGTCCAGCTTCTCAAATAGCGGGGTGAGCAGGTTGTGGGAGAGGGTGTCAAGATGGCGGAGGGTTTTGATGCTGTGCTCTTCGACGGGGTAGTGGTGGTAGCCGTCAAATTGCGGTAGGTGGGTCACTTTTTTCAGCGGTGTTATCACCCGGCTCAGTTTTCGCCCCTTATCCAGCGCCTCAATCACCGCCCCCGCGTGGGGCAGAAAAAAGATCTGCCGAACGGCGGCGAGGAACTGCCGGCCCTTGGGCTTGGGCACGGCGGTGCGATCCAGCAGGTGGGCAAAGGAGGCGTCGATCTCAAACGCCCCTTTCTCGGCCTCTTTGATCATGAGTTTCAGGTAATACAGCAACGTTTTGCTCTTTTGTCCCCGCCTGGCGTAGAGGCGGTTTTGGCAAAGGTAGATTCCCTCTTCGATATGGCCGTTTTTAAGATCTTTCAGGCGGGCGGGCTCATAGAGGCAGGGTTTGGCCAGCAGGCCGCTCCAGTAGGCGGTTTTGGCCCTTACCGTCTCAAGCGCCTGGAGGGTGCGGCTGACCAGCTTACGCTGGGCTTTTTGGGGGTTGCCCGGCTCTATGCCCATCAGCTCGGCCACTTTGGGCACCAGGTCAAAACGCAGGGTGTCCTCCTTTTTGCCGGCCGAAAGGTGCAAAGCCCCCCGCACCCGAAACAGAAACTCCAGCGCCTGGCGGTATTCGGCGTAGTCGCCTTCGTCCAAAAGCGTGCCGGCCAGCTCTTTGAGGCGGTGGACATGGTGGCGTGCCGTGGCGATCCAAAAGACCAGGTTGGCGTCGCGCATCCCGCCCACGCACTCTTTGATATTGGGCTCCATTGTCACGGGGTAGCGTTTGTGGCGCTGGATGGACTCTTCTATCTTGGCCCGCACGTACCCTTTGGGATCGTCACGCCGAATGCGCCCCAATTGGTTTTGGGTGGCCATCCAGACAAAGTTGGAGCCGATGATAAAGCGCGACTCAAGCAGGGCGGTCTTGATGGTGATATCCTCTTTGGCCACCGCCGGCAGTTCCGAAACCTCGTGGACCCGGTGCCCCAACTGAAGCCCCGCGTCCCAGGCGATGTAGAGGATTTTTTCAATGATCTCCTTGATGTTGTAGCCGGGGATGTTTTGGTAGACGATCATCAGGTCGATATCGCTGTGGACGCACAACTGCTCCCTGCCGTAGCTTCCCAGCGCCACCAGGGCGATGGGCACGGCGTTGCGCATGGGTTGAAACTCTTTAAACATCTTGCGCAAAACCACTTTGTAAATAAGCGACAAAAAGGTGTCCAGCCGGCGGGTGTGGTGCACCAGGAAGGCTTTACCCTGGGTTTGGATAAAGGTCTCTTCCAAATTGTCCCTGTAGCTTTTCAAAGAGGCTTTGAGCAGTTTGGAGATCTCAAAGTCGGGG
>JAMOMS010000269.1 GCA_027067015.1 Campylobacterales bacterium
CCCCAGCTTAAGATTTTGACCCCTTTTCAAGAGATGTTCGCGCTCAAGGCGATGTTTCGCGATGACTATGCCGAGGCGGTGGCTATTTTTAACAAAGGTTTAAGCCGTATCGACTCCGCTCAGCGTCAAATCATATGGAACCGATGGCAACCGGTGGAGGTGCGGGTAAAACAGCGCGAGTGGATGTGGCAACCCCTGGCGGCTCTTTTGACGGTAGTGATACTGCTGGCTACGGCCGTTATTTTGATGCGCAGGCAGATTCGTATTCGCAGGCGCTTGGCAAAAGAGCTTGAACGCTATATGGCGGTGATTAACCGCTATGTTTTGATGTGTCGAACCGACAAAGAGGGGCGTATCACCTATATCAGCCGGGCACTGGAGGAGCTGACCGGTTATAAAAAAGAGGAGCTTATCGGAGAGCGTTCACGTATTTTGGGTGATCGGCGCATATGGCGCGCATTAAAACGCGGGGAAGTTTGCGAAGACGCGTTGATGGAAGGGGTGGCCAAAAACGGGGAGAGGTATTGGGTTTCCCAAACCGTTGTACCCATTGTAAATAGCCGTGGTGACCTGCAAGAGATTTTGGTTATTCGCAAAGATTTGACCCCCTATAAAAAACTGGAAGAGATGGTTTTGCATGATCCCATGACCGGCGCGATGAACCGCCGGGCGTTTAACCGGATGATCAAAGAGCGGATCGCCAGGGGCGCAAGAGAGTTGAAACCTTTTGTTTTTATGGTTTTTGACGTGGACCACTTTAAAGAGTATAACGACCGCTACGGCCACATGGCGGGCGATGAGGTGCTCAAAGAGGTTGTCAAGGCGATCAACGGCCTCTTTCGACGGGAGACCGATGCGCTCTTTCGGCTTGGGGGCGAGGAGTTTGGGATACTGTCGGAGGGCATCAAGGAAGAACAGGTCGAGCAGATGGCCCGTCGGGTTGTTGAGCGTGTCGCCCAGATGGGGATTGTGCATGAGGGGAATGAGGGGTACGGTTGCGTGACGGTTTCGCTGGGGGCGGTCTTTTGCAAGCCTGTTGCGGGAAAAGTCGCGGATTCGGCCTGCATCTATTCACGGTGTGATGCCCTGATGTACGGGGTGAAAAAGAGCGGTCGCAACGGTTGGGCCTGTGAAACCCTGACCTTTGAGGATTGCGCGAAACAAAATGGACTATAATAGCCTTATGAAAAACTCTACATTACAGGCATACGGTTTTTACAGGGTGGCCGTGGCCGTGCCCGAGGTGCGGGTGGGTGACGTGGCCTTTAATGTCAAAGAGACGGCAAAAGTGTGGGAAGAGGCTTCCAAAAAGGGGGCGGCGATCACGCTTTTTCCCGAACTTGGGCTCAGCGGCTACAGTTGCGGGGATCTCTTTTTCCAGGTCGCCTTGCATGAGGCGGTGGAGGCGGGGCTTGAAAGCCTGCTCGCGCTTTCAGGTCAGTTGCGGGGCGTGGCCGTGGTGGGGCTTCCCCTGCCGCTTGGCGGAAGGCTCTATAATGTCGCGGCGGTGATCGGCGGCGGCCGTTTGCTGGGGGTGGTGCCCAAAACCTTCGTGCCTGAGCACAAGGAGTATTACGAGAAGCGCTGGTTTGTCTCCGGCGCGGAGGTAACGGGGCGCAGTATTCGGCTGGCGGGGCAGGAGGCGCCTTTTGGGGTTGACTTGCTGTTTGAGCACGGGGCGCTTTGCATGGGGGTGGAAGTGTGCGAAGATCTGTGGAGCGTCCTGCCCCCCAGCTCCCGCCAGGCTGTGGCGGGGGCCAATGTGCTGGTTAACCTCTCGGCCAGTGACGAGATGGTAGGCAAAAGCGAGTACCGCCAGACGTTGGTGGCCCAGCAGAGCGCCCGCTGTCTGGCGGCCTACCTGTACGCCTCCTGCGGCCCCGGGGAGTCGACCACCGACGTGGTTTTCGGCGGGGACGCCATGATTTTTGAAAACGGTGTACTGCTGGCGCGAACCGAGCGCTTTGTCTTCGAGAGCCGTTATGTCACGGCCGAGATTGATTTGCAAAGGCTTGAGACGGCGCGCCGAAGCGAGAGCGGTTACGCCGATGCGCCCCAAAGCGGTTCATGGCGGCGTATAACCCTTCCCCCGCTTCCCGCCCCAAAACAGCTAAGCCGCCCCATAGATCCCCACCCCTTTGTCCCCTCCGATCCCGCGCGGCGGAGCGAACGGTGTCGGGAGATCTTCGCCATCCAGACGACGGCGCTAAGAAAACGCCTGCGCCATATCGGTACCGATCGCTGTGTTATCGGTATTTCCGGCGGGTTGGACTCGACCCTGGCACTGCTGGCCGTGGCGCGGGCGTATGAGCAGGCGGGGCTTGAGAAAGAGAAGATTCTTTGCGTCACCATGCCCGGATTCGGCACCACGGGGCGCACCCTCAACAACGCCAAAACCCTCTGCGCCCAATTGGGTGTGAGCCTGCGGGAGATCGATATTACCCCCTCCTGCCTACAACATTTTAAAGATATCGGCCACGATCCCGAAGTTCACGACGTGGTCTTTGAGAATGTGCAGGCAAGGGAGCGGACGCAGATTTTAATGGATCTGGCCAACAAGGCGGGGGGCATTGTGATCGGAACGGGGGACCTGAGTGAGTTGGCGTTGGGATGGAGCACCTATAACGGTGATCACATGAGTATGTACGCGATCAACATCGGTATTCCCAAGACCCTGGTGCGCTACATGGTGGCCTGGGCGGCGCAGGAGGCCTACCCCCGATTGCGGGCGGTGCTGGAGGATATTCTTGACACCCCCGTCAGCCCGGAACTTCTGCCCCATCAGGAAGATGAGATTGTCCAAAAGACCGAAGAGACGGTGGGGCCCTATGAACTGCACGACTTTTTTCTCTATCACTTCATCAAAAGCGGCGCGACGCCCTCAAAGATTCTCCTGCTTGCCCAAATAGCCTTTGCCGGCAGGTATGAGCGGGCGGAGATCAAAAAGTGGCTGGCGCTCTTTTTGCGTCGTTTCTTTTCCCAGCAGTTTAAGCGCAGTTGTCTGCCCGACGGGCCGAAGGTGGGCACCATTGCCCTCTCGCCCCGGGGCGATTGGCGTATGCCCAGCGATGCCGTGGTAGGCGTGTGGTTAAAGGAGCTGGAGGAGAAGGCATGAGAAGATGGTGGATCATCGGCTTGATGATTTTGCCGCTGGCGGCCAAAAACGGGATTATCGACTATATCAGTCGTTACGATACCGAGGAGACGGGACGGCGGCTGGTGAAGATTTTGCGTGAGCGGGGTATACGTCTTTTCAGTGTCATTGACCACGCCGACGAAGCCAAAAGCGCGGGATTGACGATAGCGCCTATGAAGCTCTTTATTTTCGGCGATCCCAAAACCGATGCCAGGTTGATCAACTGCGCGCCCACCATGGGGCTTGATCTGCCCATGAAGATGCTGGTCTTTACCGACAAAAAGGGCCAAACCCACATCACCTATAACGGGCCGCTCTATCTCTATTGGCGTCACCGGGTGCCGGTGCGGTGTGAACAGAAACTCCAAAAAGCGCTGGGCCCCATGCTCGATAAGCTGGCCAAAGAGGCGGCGGGGATCGCGCCGTAGATGCTGGTTCATATCTGTTGTAGCGTCGACAGCCACTACTTTTTAAAGCGGTTACGGGAGGATTTTCCCGATGAGCCGCTCGTGGGATTTTTCTACGACCCCAATATCCACCCCTACAGCGAGTACCTGTTAAGGCTGATGGATGTGCGGCGCAGTTGCGAGGCGCTCGGCGTTGAGCTCATTGAGGGGCCGTATGATTACGAAAGCTGGCTGGCGGCGGTACGGGGGCATGAGCACGTGCCCGAGAAGGGGTCGCGCTGTAGCATCTGTTTTGAGAAGCGTTTTGCCGTCAGCGCCAAAAAGGCGGCGGAGCTTGGCCAAACACGCATGACCAGCACCCTTCTGACCAGTCCCAAAAAGTCGATTGACCAGCTTCGTGCTGTCGGTGAGGCTATCGCCGAACGGGAAGGGGTGGCGTTTGTGACGGTTGATTATCGTGTCGGCGGCGGTACCCAGCGCCAGCAGGAGGAGGCCAAAAAGGCGAAACTCTACCGGCAGGATTATTGCGGTTGTCTCTTTGGACTGACCCAACAGCGCAAAGAGCAGGGCAGTGAGGCGGATGAGCTCTACACTCCTTTGGACGGGCGGGTACTGCCCGCTTCTATTGAGGAGAGGCTGGCGCTTTATGAGGCGCGCAGAAAGCTGGAAGAGGCGGGGCTTGAGTATCGGATTGTGCGCCGCAAGTTTTTAAACTGGCGTCTGCGCTACGGTTGGGTGCGCGTGAAAAAGAGGGTCGTGCCTTCGCATATGCTTCCCTACTCCGTGATGAAACGGCGCTACACCAACGGGCGGGTGGAGGTTGTAGAGGCGGGGCAGGGGTATTTCAACCGCGAAGAGGTTGTGTTTATGACCCTGGCGCGTTACAACGCGCTAAGCGGTCGGCGCTATGATTCGGTTGTGTCGCTTCTGTTTAACCCGCCCCCATTTGAAGAGGAGGTCAAAATAAGGGAAAGCGCGGGGCTTGGCCCGTGGGACCTTTCGCCGCTCATTGTGGTCGAGAAGATCCCCGAGGGGCGGGTGGAAATACTTATAGAGAGCGTGGTCTGGAGAGACGTCAGAGAAATATTAGTCCCGTTGTGATAAAATCGGGTACTTTTTTCGCAAGGATTCCCACCATGCTTGATGTTGTAGAGATTCAAAAGATTTTGCCGCACCGGTACCCCTTTTTGTTGGTTGACCGTGTCATCGACGTGCAAAACGGCGAGTCGATCGAGGCGTATAAAAACGTCTCTATCTCCGAGCCGGTTTTTGAGGGGCACTTCCCCGGACACCCCATCTATCCCGGTGTCATGATTATTGAAGGGATGGCCCAGGCGGGCGGTATTTTGGCTTTTCAGAGCATGAGCGGCGAGGAGCAGGCCGAAACCGAGGACAAGGTGGTCTACTTCATGAGCATTGACAAATGTAAATTCCGCCACCCCGTCCGCCCCGGCGATCAGCTGGTCTACCGGCTCAATGTTTTAAAACACAAAGGGGCCATCTGGGTACTGGAGGGCAAAGCCTATGTGGATGAGAAGCTGGTGGCCGAAGCCGAGCTTAAAGCGATGATCGTGGACAAATAATGGCGACGCAAATTCATCCCCAGGCCATCGTGGAGCCCGGGGCGAAGCTTGGCGAGGATGTGCAGATCGGCCCCTTCGCCTATGTCGGCGCGGAGGTAAGCATCGGCGATCGTACCGTTATCGGCCAGGGCGCGCGGATTGAGGGCGAGACGACAATCGGCCAGGATTGCGAGATCTTCAGCCACGCGGTGGTCGGTTCCATTCCGCAGGATCTGAAGTTTCACGGCGAGAAGGTGCAGTTGATTATCGGCGATAGAAACAAGATCCGGGAGTTTACCCTTATCAACCCCGGTACCGAAGGGGGCGGCGGCGTGACGCGCATTGGGGACGATAACCTCTTTATGGGCTATGTGCACGTGGCGCACGACTGTCTTATCGGCAACCGCTGTATTTTCGCCAACGCCGCCACGCTGGCGGGCCATGTGGAGATCGGCGACGGCGTGGTGGTGGGCGAATCAGGATGTGCCGCCCTACTGCCTGGCCGAAGGGAACCGGGCGGTACTGCGCGGCTTAAACCTGACAGGGTTGAGACGGGCTTTGCCCAGAGAGGCCATTGATCCCGTGCGCTCAGCTTACAAAGAGCTTTTTGAGCGGGGAAAACCCTTAAAAGAGACGGCGCAACGCCTGTTGGATGAGACGCATAGCGAAGAGGTTAAAAAGATGTGCCGGTTTGTTTTGCAGACCAAACGCGGCATTCCATATGAGAGGAAAACGAAAGCATGAACAACCAGCGAAAGTGCAGTTTCTGCACGGCGCCCGA
>JAMOMS010000270.1 GCA_027067015.1 Campylobacterales bacterium
GAGGCGTGTGAGAGGGCGGGGCTCAGTAGAGCCCCAGAATCTCAAACTGGATATACCAAAGCACCATGGCCAGGGCATAGCCCGCCAGCACCGTCCAGGCCAGCTTGATGTGGGAGTTGAAAGTGTAAATACCCCGCAAGCGTCCCATGACACCCACGCCGGCGGCGGAGCCGAAGCTAATAAGGCTTCCCCCGATACCCGCCGTCAGGGTTACCAGCAACCACTGGTCAATCCCCATCTCCGGGCTCGCTTTCAAAATGGCGCTCATCACCGGCACGTTATCCACAATGGCCGAGATAAAGCCCACGCTGATATTAGCCGCCGTGGCGCCAATGAGGCCGTACATATCATGAATATACTCCAGATAGCCCAAAAAGTGGAGCGCCCCGACCGCCGAAAGAATACCGAAGAAGAAGAGCAGTGTGTCGTTTTCGACCTTTTTCATGTTGACAAAAACATCATATCCTTCGGCATTTCCGCTGTGTTGCAGTTTATAGGAGTGGAGTTTAAGCAGTGAGAGGCCAAACATCATCCCCCACATGGCGGGGAAGTGGAAAAACTGGTGTCCCACTACGGCGATAAAGATGGTAAAAGCGCCCAGCCAGATCACCGTCTTGCCGCCGTCTTTGAGTTTGGGCACCTCCTCGGTCTCGACATTGAAGTGGGGCTCGCCGTCAGGCACATAACGGCTGAGCAACCACCCCGTCAACCCCCAACTGGCGATGGAGGGAATGAAAAGGAAGAGAAAATCGACAAACTCCCCTTTGCCCGCCGTCCAGGCCATCAGCGTGGTAATGTCGCCAAAGGGGCTCCACGCACCCCCCGCGTTGGCGGCCACGACGATATTGATGGCCCCGGCCACCAGGAAGTCCCTGTTCTCCTTGTCAATCGTGTAAAGGACGGTTGAGAGGATCAGCGCCGTGGTGAGGTTGTCGGCCACGGGCGAGATAAAAAAGGCCAACAGGCCCGTCAGCCAGAAGAGCTTTTTGTAGCTGTACCCTTTGGAGACCAGTTTATATTTGAGCACGTCAAAGACCCGTCGCTCAATAAGCGTCTCAATAAAGGTCATGGCGACAAAGAGGAAGAAGAAGATTTCGGCAATCTCCAAAATCAGGTGGCTCATCTCCGTATGGAGCGGATCGGGGTCAAGCCCGTTAAAGGCGAAATAGACGCCGATGAGCATGAACATGAAGGTACCGGCAAAGAGCGCCGGTTTGGCCTTGTTGATCTCGTACTTCTCCTCGGCGGCCACGAAATAGTAGGCAACCAGGAAGATAATCAGGTCGATAATCCCGACCCACGTATGCGTCAGGTGAAACGTCGCTTCATGCATATGCGTCCTTTATTCGTTCACAATGTAGTGGGCGCCCACCGACTCGTCCCGCGCCAGGGCCGATTCGATAATATTGCGCGCCGTCTTGAGCCGCAGTCCCAACAGACGCCCGATGGTCAGATGCTGAACATCATCCACAAAGTCAAGCGCCCGACGCAGACCGGCACGGGTTCTGACAATACCCACCTCCTGCCACATGGTACGGCGGAGGCGCTGTTTAAGTATAGTATCATCTTTTTCCACGAGGTTTCCCTTAAATTCGGCAAACGGCGGCTTATGGCTCCACTCGTAGCCTTTTTGCAAAAGCGCTCTGGCCGCCCGACGCCCAAACACCAATCCCTCCAAAAGCGAGTTACTCGCCAGCCTGTTGGCGCCGTGTACCCGGGTGCTGGCCGCTTCCCCCACCACATAGAGGTTCTCCAGTCCCGGCACCGCGCCGTTTAGGTCGCACACGATACCGCCGATGGCGTAGTGAAACGCCGGGGAGATGGGCACCCGCTCTTTGGGCAGGTTGTAACCGATGCCTTCAAGCGCTTTTTTGATGTTGGGGAAACGGTGGGCGAAGAACTCCTCGTCAAACATATCCATCTTCAGGTAGACCTTCGAGCCGGTTTTGCCCTGGTAATCGAAGATGGCGCGGCTGACAATATCCCTGGGCGCCAACTCGCCCCTCTCGTCATACGCAAACAAAAAGCGGTTCCCCGCCTCGTCCACCACATGGGCTCCTTCGCCTCTTAGCGCTTCGGTAAGCAACTGTTTACGGGCCCAGGGGTTGTCCACATAGACAGTGGGGTGAAACTGCATAAACTCCATCCGTTCCAGGCGGATTCCCCGCTCCAGGCAAATACCGTGAATGTCGGAACTGATGGTGCGGGAGTTGGTGTGGTAGGCATACAGGCTCCCCACACCGCCGCTGGCGATGATAATATTGTGGGCATAAAGCTCCACCAACTCCTCATTCACCAGCGCCCGCACCCCGTAGACCGTATCGCCCGAGCGCAAAAGGTCAAACACCCGCACGTTATAGACCAGCGGATGGGGATTGGCCTGCATCAGAAACTGGTGCAGGTAGCGCCCCGTGGCGTCCCCGCCGGCGTGCAGAATGCGGGGCCGGCTGTGGGCCGCCTCTTTGGTGTACAAAAGCGCGCCTTTGTCGTCCCTGTCAAAAGCGAATCCCCGGTCAATCAGGTCGGGAATCACCGCCAGGCTCTCCTCCACCATGGTGCGCACCGCCCGCTCGTCACACAGCCCCGCGCCGGCGGAAAGGGTGTCGGCCACGTGACTCTCCACATCCGCTTCGTCCACGGCGGCGGCCACGCCGCCCTGGGCGTAAAAGGTGTTACACTCCCAGGGAATGTCTTTACACAACACCAAGACCCGTTTGTCGCGGGGAATATGAAGCGCCGCGTAGAGCCCGGCGATACCGGCCCCCAGCACAATCACGTCATAACGGCCGTCGGTTTTCATTGTTTCGCGCCGCCTTGTTGCGCGCTTGCCTCTTTTTTGGGATAGTAGGGAGACTTTTTATAGCCGCACCCGCCCATCACCGCCAGAAGGAGTGCTATAATCACCGCATGAAAAACGCCGAATCGATTCTTGATCATCTGCTTGCCCAACCTATCTACTCCCGATTGCGCCAAAACCGCTGTTACCGCCTGATCAAAAAGGCGTTACCGGCCCCTTTGCAAAAGGGAGTCATGTTTATTTTTGTCAAAGAGAAGACACTCTTTTTCGCCCTGCGGCATCCCGCCGTCAAGATGGAGTTCGATTATAAGCTCCCTACCATTAAGAGTCTATTAACCTCTCTGCCCCCGGTAGAGGAGGCCTGCGCCGAGTTAAAATTTGAGCGCATCCGCACCTTCGTCTCCCGCTACGCCCCCAAACCCCGGCCCGCGCGCGACACCGTCCCCCGTTACAAAGAGCACGCCCGCCCCGACTTTGCGCTCACTGTCAAAGATGAGGCGCTCCGCCGGGAGTTTGAGGCCATCAAAGCCCTTATCGCCCGCAACCGCTCATGATCGACACCCTGCGCAACCTCCCCGACAGCCCGGGGGTCTACCAATATTTCGATCGGGAGGGCCGCCTGCTCTATGTGGGCAAGGCCAAGAGCCTTAAAAAACGGATCAAAAGCTATTTTCGTTTCACGCCGCGTCTCGCGCCCGCCCCCAACCTCAGCCCCCGCATCTACCATATGGTCTCGCAGATTGATCGCCTGGAGGTGATCCTCACCCCCACCGAAAGCGACGCGCTGGTGCTGGAAAACTCCCTGATCAAACAGCTCAAACCCAAATACAACATTCTCCTGCGCGACGACAAGACCTATCCTTATATCTATCTTGATCTCAAAGAGCCCTTTCCCCGGCTTGAGATCACCCGCAAAGTGATCAAAGGCAAAAAAGTGCGCTACTTCGGCCCCTTTCCCCACGGGGCGCGGGCCCTGCTGGACTCCATTTATGAACTGGTGCCGCTGGTGCAGAAAAAAGGGTCTCTCAAAGGCAAAAAGGCGTGTCTGTTTCACCAGATAGGGCGCTGTGAGGCCCCCTGTGAGGGGAAAATCACCCCCGAGGCGTACGCCCGCCACCTTCAGGAGGCCCTGGGTTACCTACACAACCAAAAACAGCTCATCGCCGCCTTGCAAAAGCGGATGCACCGCTACGCCAAACAGCTCCGATTCGAGGAGGCCGCCCGACTGCGTGACCGCATGGAAGCCATTGGCCGCATTGAGCAAAACGCCGCCGACCTGGCCCGCCGGGAGGATCTGGACCTCTTCGCCTTTGCCGACAACGGCCAACGGGGCGTTTTGGTGCGCCTTTTTATACGGGAGGGCAAGGTGGTCGCCTCCAGCCACACCTATATTGAAACGGGGGCCGACCCGGCCGAAGTCTACCGACAGGCCCTTTTGGATTTTTATACCGAAGAGACCCCCTTTACCGCCTCCGAAATCCTCACAGCCCACCCGTTGGAAGGGGCCGAAGAGCTTGCCCATATTGTCGGTGAGCGTATCGGTCGGCATGTTCATCTGCGCTACCCCCTGCGGGGTGACAAAAAAAGGCTCATCGGCCTGGCCCTGCAAAACGCCGACGAGCTCCTGCGGCAAAAGAGCGCGCAGGAAGAGCCGCTGGCGCCCATTCGGCGGCTCCTTGACGAAAGCGCCCCCATTCGGCGCGTCGAGGCTTTCGACAACTCCCACACCGCCGGGGAGGAGCCGGTGGGGGCCATGGTGGTTTATGACAACGGCAAGTGGGACAAATCCTCCTACCGCCGCTACCGTCTTCAGGCCAAAGACGAGTACCGTCAGATGGAGGAGATGCTCCAGCGGCGCATCAGCGATTTTGACAAAGAGCCGCCGCCCGATCTGTGGGTGATTGACGGCGGCGAGACCCTTAGGCGACTGGCGCTTGGCCTGCTCAAAAAAGCGGGCGTCACCCTGCCGGTTGCGGCCATCGCCAAAGAAAAAGTTGACGCCAAAGCCCACCGGGCCAAAGGATCGGCCAAAGATCTGCTCTATATTGGCGGCGAGCCCTTGCGCCTACCCCCTTCGGATACCCGTTTGCAGTGGTTTCAGAAACTGCGTGACGAAGCCCACCGCTTCGCCATAACCTACCACCGTAAAAAACGACTGGAGAGGGAGAAACAGATCTCTTTGCTTGAGGTAGAAGGAATCGGCCCGGGCAGGGTCAAAAAACTGCTTGATTACTTTGGAAGCTTTGAAGCCGTTCGCCAAGCCGACATCCAAGCCCTAAAAAAGGTTATCGGCCCCAAAGCGGCTTCGGCCCTTTACAAACATCTAAAAAAGGTTGAGAATCACAAACAAACATAAATGAAATGTGCGGTTTAGAAAACTTTATGATTCCGCGCCGTATAATACTGATATGTCCGAATAAACTTTAGTTTGCAAACTTAAAGGATCACCATGCAGCGTCCCGAACCGCTTGATGAAGAGTATACTTTTACCGACGGCGTGATCATCAGCGAAACCGATTTGAGCGGCGTCATCACCTTTGCCAACCGGAAATTTGCCGAAATCTCCGGTTACGAGCGCAAAGAGCTCATCGGTAAGCCCCACAATATCATTCGGCACCCCGATATGCCAAAAGCCGCCTTTAAAGAGATGTGGGATACGATTCAGCAGGATAAGCCGTGGAGCGGTCTGGTTAAAAACCTGCGCAAAGACGGGCGCTACTACTGGGTGGAAACCTATATCAAACCGATCATCAAGGACGGCGAAAAGGTCGGCTACATCGCGGCACGCCATCCGGCCAAACCGATGGATGTGGCCGAAGTAACCAAGCTCTACGCCAAAATGATCGAAGAAGAGAAAAAGCAGTAAGAAAGGTGGACTAGTGTTACTCTATAAACAAGACGGCTCACTCTACTGCGTTACCAAGAAAGCGCTCCAGTTGGCGGGATTCCAGTCACTGGCCGACTTTTTGGCGGAACATCGCGACTACAGTGAGCTTTTTGTCAAGAAACCGGGCTATATCTACAACTTCGAGAACTTCTCATGGATCAACTTCCTCAAACACGCCAC
>JAMOMS010000271.1 GCA_027067015.1 Campylobacterales bacterium
AAGCCTTACGGGGACCATTTTCATACCATGCAGTTGCGCGCCACCTATACCCACCCCGGATTTGAGAATGACAGCGGTCGGGCGGTAGACAATGTGCAGGTGCTATTGATGCCCAGAGAGAATCTGTCGTTGAATATGATCAACTATCTTTATGACGGCAGTGGGGAAAATATGCTCTACTATCGGATCGCCCAGCCGATTTTTCTGGAAGATATTGACGGCTACAGCGATACCGATTGGGGTGACCTGGAGCAGGAGATACGGTTTGCGTTGACAAAAAACCTTCAACTGTATACCAACCTCTTTTACAACTATGACGCGTCCGATCTTAGTAGCGCCTCTTCCTACATCAAACTGGAGTATCCCCGGTTTGCCCTTTCGCTCAACCACCTCTACAAGCAACGGTTACAAAAAGATGAGAGCATGACCACCACCTCCAACTTCTTTTCGGCAAACGCCAGCTACCGGTTTGAGGAGGGACACACCCTGTACGGTTCAATCTCCTATGATAAGCTGAGTGATGAAGTGAGCCGATGGGGAATCGGTACCCACTTTTACCGCCGGTGCTGGGATCTGGACATTGGGATTCGGGATGAGATTCAACCCATCCTCAACAGCGCGGGCGGCGCGGACAATATCCATAACGTGATGGTCTACTTTACAATCAATATTGTGCCGTTTGGGGCATTCAGTTACGCCTTGCAAGCGGCGGGACAGGATGGATCACGGCTATGAAAACCGAAGCCAAAGTGGGATTGTTTGTCGCCCTTGGACTGCTGTTTGCCTTTTTGCTGACCACGCAGGTGAACAATTTTCAGGGCGTGGGACGCAAAGGGTATAAGATTGATGCCTACGTGCAGGATGCCAGCGGCCTGGAAAATCACGCCAAAGTCAAGATGCGCGGGGTTGAGATCGGCTATGTGGAAGGTATGGGATTGGCGGATAAGAGTGTTCGTCTTCGCCTTTTTATTGATCAGGGCGTTAAAATTCCTTCCGACTCGGCGGTGAAGCTGGAGCAGGCTTCCATGCTGGGGGGCAAATATGTCAGTATCATCCCGGGTCAGTCTGAAAACTATCTGGCCAATAGCGGGGCATTGAAGCGCTCATTGTATACGGCCTCTTTGGAGCAGATGGGATCGGAAGTGGCCTCAGCGGCGGCGGAGCTGAAACAGTTTATTCATGAGCTTCGCCAGACCCTTAATGAGCAGAGTAGAGAGCAGTTGCGTCATACGTTTGCCAACCTGGAGCAGTTGACCAAAGACCTTAAAGAGGTCGTGGCCAAAAACCGAGAGAATCTGACAAGGATGGTAGAGAATATCAACGGCGCGGCGGTGAAGTTTGGCAAGATGTCGGAAAAATTCGCCCAAAGCGCCGATACCATCAACGCCGATCTGCCGGGGTTGATGGCCAAGTTGGAAGAGACCATTGACGCCTACAAGGGAGCGGGAAAAACTTTGGACAGGCGCCTGCCGACATTGGCGGATAAGTTTGAGTCTTTGGAAGATGATTTAGACGCGGTGGTACAAGAAAATCGTAAGCCGCTCAATAAGGCACTGCTTTCTGTGAACAATTTCTTTACCAGCGGCGAGAAGACGATGTACAAGATCAACCGCTATCTTGACGCCGTGACCCAGTCGAAGCTGGAACTTGGTATGGATGCCTTTTATATGGCCAATGACAATGATTACCGCGGCTCCCTGCATGTGGATTATATGCCCTACTATACGCGCCACTATATGCTGGATGTGGTTTCAACGCCCAATTACGGCGAACAGTTGGATGACGGCACATACCTGGGAGAGTTGGATCATGAGGAGAATGACTGGTATGTCTCGGCCCAGGTGGGCAAACGGTATCGCGATTTCATGATCCGGGGCGGTCTAATCGAAAACACCGCGGGCGGCGGGATTGATTACTACTGGAACCATGACAGGTGGAAACTCTCTTTGGACGCCTTTGACTTTAACGCCGTCAACGACCTTCGGGGCACCAACGCCCACCTAAGAGCCACCCTGCGTTACCGGTTTTATAAGTATCTCAACGCCTACGTGGGATACGACAACTTCCTCAACTCCTCAGCGGACAACCTCTTTTTCGGGTTGGGGATCCGCTTTGAGGATGAGCGCATGAAGTATCTTCTGGGTGCGGGCGCCGGCGCGGCCGGCGCGCTGAAATGAGTCAGTCAAAAGCTTACCAAAAGATCCACACAGCGCTGGAGACATTGGGATTGCCGCCGCTCGTGACGCTTAAAGAGATTACCGAGCGCTACCGTACACTGGCGGTTCAATACCATCCCGACAGGGGCGGTGACGCCGAGGAGATGGCCAAAATCAACGAAGCCTACGCCCTGCTGAAGGCTTATGCCGAAAACTATCGCTTCAGCTTCAGCGAGGAGGAGATTGACAAGCAGTTTCCCAAAGAGGGTCATGTCAAACAGTTTCGGTTTTAAAACATAAGGATAGAGAATGGGATGTCGATTTGAGTTTGAGGTAAACAACAGAACGGTGGTTATTGAGACGGGCAAAATGGCCAGGCAGGCCAACGGGTCGGTGGTTTTGCGGTGCGGCAAGACCGTTTTGCTGGCGACGGCGGTGATGGATGAGAAGCCCATTGACGAGCCCTTCTTGCCCCTGACGGTGCAGTACATTGAAAAGAGTTACGCGGCGGGCAAGATTCCCGGCGGCTTTGTAAAGCGGGAGATGAAGCCGGGGGATTTTGAGACATTGACATCCCGTCTCATTGACAGAACCCTTCGTCCGCTCTTTCCCGACGGCTTTTTAAACCCGGTGCAGATTACCGTGATGTTACTAAGCGTCGATGAGGAGGCCGATCTGCAGTCGCTGGCGCTTGACGCGGCGGCGTCAGCGCTTTTTGTCTCCGATATTCCCGTCACCAAATGTCCGGCGGGCGTACGGATAGGGCGCCGGGAGGGTGAGTGGGTGCTTAACCCTACGCTGGAGGAGCTGGAGAGCGGCACGCTGGATCTGTTTGTCTCGGGAACGGCCGATGAGTTGTTGATGATCGAGATGCGCAGTATCGGCGGGGTTGAGGTGATGCTTGAGCCGACAGTCAGCATTGATCCGCTGATGGATCCGGCGCTGATGGAGGGGGTAGAGCAGATTCCCAAAACCAACGCGCTTAGCGAATCGGAGCTGTTGGAGGCGATTGAGCTGGCCCAGCGGGGCATTCAGGAGGCGGCGAAAGCTTACGAGCGCTATTTGGTGTCAGCGGCCAAACCGAAACGGGAGGTGCCCCTTTTTACGCAAAAGGTTTCGGAAGGGGTGCTTGCGTATGTCGAGGAGTTTTACCGTGAGGAGATCGCGTCGGCTCTAAACGGCATGGCCAAAAGCGAGCGGGGCGGGGCGCTTAAAAATATTGTCGCCTCTGTTTTGGCCGATGAGACCGCCCGGAAAGAGGGTTGGTGCGAAGAGGAGGTCAAAACGGCGGTCGAGACGCTAAAACGCGATATGGTGCGCCGCATGATCTTGGAAGAGGGACGCCGGGCCGACGGCCGGGGTCTTAAAGAGGTGCGGCCCATATCCATTGAGACCAATCTTCTGCCAAGCGTGCACGGCTCCTGCCTCTTTACCCGCGGCGAGACCCAGGCGCTGGTCACCTGCACGCTGGGTAATCGGCAGGATGCCCAGATGTTTGAGCGCATCACGGGCAAGAGCGCCAGCTACGAAGAGTTCATGGTGCACTACAACTTTCCCGGTTTTAGCGTGGGCGAAGCGAGCCGCGTGGGCCCTCCGGGTCGTCGGGAGCTGGGCCACGGCAACCTGGCCAAGCGGGCGCTGGAGCCTACGTTGGACAAGACGCGACTGGATGCCATTGTACGGCTGGTCTCGGAGATTCTGGAGTCCAACGGCTCCTCTTCCATGGCGACGGTGTGCGGCGGCTCATTGGCGCTGAAAGCCGCCGACGTGCCGGTGCTTGAGCTGGTGGCCGGGGTGGCCATGGGGCTGGTGAGCGAGGGAGAGCGCTACGCTATTTTGACCGACATCATGGGCCTGGAAGATCACGACGGTGACATGGACTTTAAAGTGGCCGGTACCAAAGAGGGCATTACGGCGTTACAGATGGATATTAAACTCGGCGGCATCTCTTTGGATCTGCTTAAAGAGGCGCTGGAGCAGGCCAAAGAGGCGAGGCTTCATATTTTGGGCAAGATGGAAGAGGCGGCCAAAGAGATCGAGATCAACGAATCGGTTCTGCCCAGCAGTGAAGTCTTTCATGTCGACCCCTCCCGTATTGTCGATATCATCGGCCAGGCGGGCAAGACCATCAAAGAGATCATCGAGAGCTTTGAGGTGAGTATCGATCTGGATAAAAAAGAGGGGCAGGTGAAAGTGAGCGGCCCCAGCAAAGCCAAGGTCAAAGCCGCCTGTGACCATATCCGTAAAATCGCCAGCGAGGGGCCTGTAAAGCGGGAAATTCCCAAATATGAGCCGGGTCAGATCGTTAAGGGACGGGTGAAAAAGCTGGTGGATTTCGGTGCTTTCGTGGAACTGCAGGAGGGGGTTGACGGACTTTTGCATATCTCCAAAATCTCCCGCCGACGACTTGATCACCCTTCCGACGTGCTTAGCGAGGGGCAGGAGATTGAGGTGAGGGTAATTCAGCAACAAGGCCACAAGATCTCATTGGAACTGCCCGAGCCGCTGAATTAAACCTCTTTTTACGAAAAAGAGGTTACAATGCGCCTGCAAAGTGATAAGTAGGGATACGCAAGCCGAACGGACTTTGCACGCGGCCGGAGCGGGAATCCGGAAAATTTACACAGGAGCTTTTTCATGAAAAAGTTTTTTCTTCTGATGGTAGCATTCGCGGGTTTTGCGTTTGCGGGTGAAGGTGAGTCTATGATTCAAGCCTACAGCGTTGTCGCCGCGGGTGTCGGTCTGGGTTTGGCCGCTCTGGGTGGCGCGATCGGTATGGGTCATACCGCCGCGGCAACCATTGCCGGTACGGCTCGCAACCCCGGTCTGGGCGGTAAACTGATGACCACCATGTTCATCGCCCTGGCGATGATCGAAGCGCAGGTTATCTATACCCTCGTTATCGCGCTGATCGCGCTGTACGCAAACCCCTTCCTCGGATAATTCGGGAAGTTTTTCGGCGGGTCGCGTCGCTCTTGACGCGGCCCGCTTTTTTTGCTAATATTTCGACCGCTAAACAAATTACTGTCAAACACGCGCAGGTGGTGGAATCGGTAGACACGCTGTCTTGAGGGGGCAGTGCCATTTCGGCGTGCGAGTTCAAGTCTCGCTCTGCGCACCATTTTTCTTCACTTTTAACACTTTCAAACCTTCTTTTCGCTACAATCGCAGGCAATCTACCTTAAATTCTCAAGGATACCCATGAGTAACGAATTTGCCGATCTGAAAAACAACCCCGAATTTATGATGCAACTCAAACTCAAAGAGGATGAGGCGGTCAAAGCCAAGCGTGTTCAGGGGATGTATGAGGTGTTGGATACATCCGTGATGCTTGACCTTGGCGGTGAGCGGCTTGATCGGATCTATACCGAGATTTTGCAAACCGTCTTTGATCGTTTGGCTTCAAAACTGGAGAGCCAGAGCTTTTTCGATCTGCACAATCCCGAAGATCTCTATACGCTAAGGGGGATTTATGAGCACGGCATTGAGCGTTGGAGCGAGAATGACTTCAAAGGCGCCAAAGAGATCTTTTTAATTTTGCACCACATCGCCGCCGACGAAACGCTCTCTCAAGCCATGATGCCCCATATCGCCGCCGCCGCGTCGCAGATGAAACTGGATGATTTTATCGATGAACTGGTCGATACCAAAAACCCCAACGACAGCGAAATCTATGGCTTTTTTCTCAC
>JAMOMS010000272.1 GCA_027067015.1 Campylobacterales bacterium
ATCTGGACCAAACTGCAAGCCCTGGAATATATTGAGGGGCTTAACATGGTCCGCAACGGACAAGCTTTCCTAAAAATGGTCAACATTATCCCCGGCCCTATCGGGATGTTCCGAAAAACGGCCCTCTATAAAGTCGGCCTCTATGACAATGACACCTTTGCGGAGGATTGCGATGTTACGTTGAAACTCATTTCCGGCGGCTATAAAGTAGATTTCGAGTCAGATGCCGTCGCCTATACCGAGGCGCCGGAAAACCTGCTCGATCTTATAAAACAGCGGTACCGCTGGACCAGGGGTATTTTGCAAGCCATCAAAAAACATAAATGGATGATGGTGCGCCCCACCTTTAACCCTGCCGCCTTTATGACCATGTGGTATATGCTCTTTGAGGCGGTTTTATGGCCCTTCATGGACGTATGGGCGAACATTTTTGTTCTCTATACGGCCATTGTCTCGGGCTTTACCATACTGATTGTCTATTGGTGGAGTATGTTTACCATCATAGACGTAGCCGGCGCACTCTTTTGTATTCTGGTGACCGGAGAGAAACTCTCTTTGGTCTGGTATGCCATCTTTTATCGGCTATTCTTTATCCAAATCATCAACCTGGCGAAAATCTTCTCCACTTTTGAGGAGTGGTTTAACCTGAAGATGAGCTGGGGAAAACTTGAAAGAAAGGGACACCTATGAACATTCTTGGATTCTTGGCTATGCTTTTGCTGGTTATTACCATCATTACTCTTGTGTTTGGCATTATTGCCTATTTCCTCTACAAAGCGCGTGAAAAACGACGCTCAAAACTGAGTAAAGAACTTCAATATGAGGAAATTTTGAATGAAATCAACGGCGAGTTCATCTTTCTTGAGAAGTGATAAAGGCTTTTACGCCTTTATCGTCTTCTTGCTTATCGGTCTTTTAACCGTTATAGCGGGGTATCTTTTTTTCCAGCTTATCCCCAAAGAGACACGGCTTAGCCTTACACCCGCCGTTCTTTTTGAAAAGCCGGATAAAACCGTATACCTTTTGCGATCAAAAGAGAACTACGACTACCTTAAATCCAATACCGAAATTGCCTCTCAATATGGCAAAAACATACTTCGTCTGCAAGAGCGTTTAACGCAAATCGGTTACAACGTTAAACCTATCGGTATTCAAGAAATAGAGAAACTGCCGGCCAATGCCGTTTTGGTTGCTTTGGATACCTATATGCTCTCCAAAGAGGCATATATAGCCATCGAGAGGTTTGTCAACCACGGAGGCAACCTCCTTTTTAACTATCGATTCGGCTACTTTTCCAATGGCCAAAAGCGTGTTGGCCCTACTACCATTCAAAGCATTACGGGACTCAGGTATCTGGGTGAAATAGATCCGCAAAAAAAGACCCCCTTTTATATACTTAAAGGGGTTTCACCCTTTGAAGGCAAAAGGGACATTACCTACCGACACAACCTTATTCTTTACGGCAATGACACCGTACCTCTTTTTGCATCCAAAACCGTCCCGGATGCCATCATGTGTAACTGGGCCGTTACCGACACGCCAAAACTTAACAATCACGCTTTGTCTACCAAAGAATCGGGTATCATCTGGCACGGAAAACACGGCAAAGGCGTCTGGTTCTATTTCTCTTATCCGCTCTACTCCTTTTTGGATATGCCCAACGAACTCTTTGCCAAAATGTTCCATAACGCCATCAGTTACATGAAAACCCCCATTACCGCTTCGGTCTTTCCTTTCATTCATACCGATAAAGCGGTTTTTGTCTCAGAGGATACGGAATTTAAATATGCCAACATGGTCGATTTTGTAGACCTGGCTGTCAGAAAAAAGATTCCCGTCACCCTCTTTTGTGTCGCAAAACTGGCACGTGAACATAGCGGTATCACCAAATCGGTCGCGCAGATTCCAGGTATTGAGATAGCTTCGCACAGCTATAGCCACCAAAAGATCATGGGTGCCGCAACGCATATCATGCAAAAAGAGATTGTAGACTCCAAAAAGATCCTTGAGCAAATTACCGGCAAAGAGGTTGTCGGGTTTAGGCCTCCAAGAGAAGAGATCAGCAAAGAGATGGTCGATTTTCTCCAGGAAGCGGGCTATCGTTATATTATGGAAAAAACAAAAAATTATCTCATCCCGATGGCCGAGCACAAACCGCTGGTTACCATTCCTCGACACGGAACCGACGACTACCTTTACCTGATCAAATTCATCTGGAACGCCGATAAGATTTACAACAAAATTGTTCAAGAGACGCAGATGCTTACGGATATGAATACACTCTATACCCTAAGCATCCATACCCACCTGTTGGGATACAAAAAAAACCTTGCAATTGTTGATCGCTATTTTGACTATCTTAACAGTCGCAAAGATATCATGCCCATGACGGGAAGAGAGATAGCCAAAACCGCAAGACAAAGTGCGAATATTAGCATTCGCTACCAACATTTTGAAAACAAAAGTCTGCTTTTTATCAGCAACAACAACGATGACGAGGTTAAAGATTTGACCATTCGTATCTACTGGCCTAAAAAAGTCATTAAGTCGATCCAGCCCGAACTGGTAAACGTTGCAACCAAAATCATTCGGACCAATCTGGCGGAACGCTATAGCGACGTCCATATTAACGCTTTGCGTCCCCATTCGGAAACCACATTCATCGTAACCTATCGATGAGATCGATACTCATTTTGCTCACAATAGGTTGGCCCCTTTTGGCTCAAAACAACTTTCTTGTCGGCGTAGGCGGTATAACCGCCTGCGAAGGCAAACACGGCAGTTGCCAAAGCCGGCTCTGCTCATTTGAAAAACAACTGCCTTTACACCGTTTTTTGAAAAAAGAGGCCCCCAATGTCAATGCCATCTCGGTCTGGATTACCCGAAAGTGGGAGGAGTGCTGGTATCCCGCCCCGATGATCAATGAGGGAATCCAAAAGGGCTACACTCCTATTTTTATCTTCTATTGGTTTGCCGACGATATTTCTGACGCGTTTATCCAAAAAAAGAAAGAGGACTATTTCAAAACCCTTCAGCGCTTTGTTGATTACCTTAAAAAGATCAAAGGGCCTAAAGTTGTTATCCTCAACCCCGAGTTTAATGAAAACGGTGTCGAAAAGCTCAAAAGTTTTGACTACCTTCAGGCCCGCTCCATTTTGATGATCAAAGAGCAGGTTGAGGATGTCAAAGTGGGTATCTGTCCGGGGGATTTTGGCGATTACAAAAAAATATGGGATCCGCAAAACTGGGAAAATTTTGCGCCTTCTGTAAAAGTCAGCGCCCAGCTGTCGGATTTTATCGCGTTTCAGGAGATGCGCGCGCTTACCCGCAACAAAAAGAGCGAAATCGCCGACACGCCTTTGCGTTCCCTGGCCTTTGCCGTCTATCTGCACAAAAAGTATAACAAGCCGACCCTCTTGGCCTATATTGCCGTCTCAAGCTACAAAGATGAGGCGCTACAGGCCGACGTTTTCAACGAGTACGCCAAGCTTATGCCGCTTTTTAAAGAGAGCGCGAAACTCATTGGGGTAAACGCTTTTCACTACATTGACGTACCCGACCACAAGGGGTACTTTAACGAAGCCGAAAAACATTTTGGCCTCAAAAAGGCCGACGGCACTCCCAAACCGTCGTTCAAGGCTTTCTTGCGGATCAGGTAGCCGGCCGCCGCCTAATCTGTTTTTCAAATCCCCAGCTTCGCCTGGCTTCCTTGACTTTTTTACGTTCCACTGAAACGATCATCATCGCCTCTCTCTCATCAAGCGCACTCTCTACCTCCCCCGAAGGGTTAACCAGCATGGAATCGCCGTAAAATTTCCATTTGATCTCTTTTTCCACATACTCGCCTATGCGATTGACCCGTAAAATGTAAAGATTATGCAAAAAGGCTCGGGTTTTAATAATCTCCCGCCAGCGATTATGCGACTCAAAGGTTGAGGCGGTAGGCAAGAGCAGTAGATCGACATCCCTGGCTACCATCCGATCAAAAAAGTGGTTGAAGTGGAGCTCAAAGCCGGCCAGAATCCCGATTCTTGTATTTTTAACGGTAAAGATCATGGGATCTTCCAAAGGCTTCACTTCGTTGGCGAAAAATCTCTCCTCATCCCAGTGGCCGTAATCAATAAGGATCTGCTGATAGTAGGTGTGGGTGGTTTTGGGTGTGACTTTGACAATGCTTTTATAACACCGTTTGCCCTTCACCTGCACAAGCGGCGCCACCACCACCATCTCATAACGCCGGGCCAGATTGCGAATGACGCCAAGGTGGTGATTGCTCTGGTCTTTGATCATGGCCAGCGGCATCTTCTCCAACTCTTTAAAAAAGTGGTTAAGCACATACTCGCCCAGCACCATCACATCCACCCCCTTATGCGCGGCGGTTTTAAAGTAGTGCTCCAAAGCGCCGGGGTCCATCCCCAACGTCGCCGTCTGAAGTGCCGCCACCTGTATCATGCGCCCTCCCCCTCTTCGATCATCTCTTTCTCAATGGTCTCAATCTCCAGTTTGGCTTTTTCCAAAATCTCACCCGCCTCTTTTAAAAGGGTCATCCCCTCTTTATAGAGTTTTACCCCCTCTTCCAGCGGTATGTCAGGATCCATCAAACGCTCCATAATCTTTTGGGCCGCCTCAAGCTTGCTTTCAAAATCCAGATTTTCCAATGTCTTCCTTTATGAGTGAAAAGTGAATAGTGAAAAACGAAAAGTTGCGGATGCGTGCTACGCACGCTTCCATTTTTTTTACCAAATAGAAGGGAGCAAAGCGACCATCCTAAACTTTTCACTATTCACTATTCACTTCCCGATTACATCCGCGATGTAATCGGAAAACTTCTCCAGCTCCACTAAAAAGGCA
The DNA here is from genome assembly GCA_027067015.1 of Campylobacterales bacterium. Classification (GTDB taxonomy): domain Bacteria; phylum Campylobacterota; class Campylobacteria; order Campylobacterales; family Hydrogenimonadaceae; genus Hydrogenimonas. Next base: position 4,852 of record JAMOMS010000272.1, read on the forward strand.
TCATGCCCGTAGTCGCTCTCTACCTCATAGTAGCGCACCAGCTCACCCTGCCCCTGCGCGCCCATCACGTCGGCAATATGGCGCATCTCTTCGGGCATAAAGAGCAGATCTCTTTGAAAGCTAATAAGGTGCAGATCGGTACGGATGCGTTTAAGCGCCTCTTCCAGGCTGTCGTGGCCGCGGGAGAGGTCAAAAATATTAATCGCCTTGGTAATGTAGAGATAGCTGAGCGGATCGAACCATTTGCTAAAGCCGTAGCCGTTGTACTCCAAATAGCGCTCCACCTGAAACTTGCCGAAAAGCTCAAAAAGCCCGTCGGTCTCCACGTAGGCGCGACCGAATTTTCGATCCATCGACTCGGGCGAGAGGTAACTGATATGCCCCGCCATCCGCCCGACGGCCAGGCCGGTAAACCCCTCTTCGGCAAAATCTTTGGGATCGTAATTGCCGTTTTGAAAACGCGGGTCTTTGACAATGGCCTCCTGCACCACCTTGTTAAAGGCGATCACCCAGGGGCGTGTGGCATAGGTGGCCGCCATGGCAATGGTGTGGCGCGCGAAACTGGGATACTCCACGGCAAAACGCAACGCCTGCATCCCCCCCATCGAGCCGCCGATAATCGCGTGCAGGCGGTCGATACCCAGGCGATCGAGCAAAATGCGCTGGGCTTTGACCATATCTTTGACCGTCACCACCGGGAACCGGAAACGGTAGGGCTCCAGGCTGGGATACATGGGCGACATGGGGCCGGTGGAGCCGTAACAACTGCCGATCACATTGACGCAGATCACAAAAAACTTTTTCGTATCCACCGCCTTGCCGTCGCCGATCAACCCGTCCCACCAGCCCGGCTTTCTCTCTCCCTCATACCTTCCGGCGGCGTGGTGACTGCCGCTAAGGGCATGGGTAATAAGTATGGCGTTGGAGCGCTCATCGTTAAGCTCCCCGTAGGTCTCATACACCAGTTCATAGGGCTCCAGAATTCGGCCGCT
>JAMOMS010000273.1 GCA_027067015.1 Campylobacterales bacterium
GCCAGAAGGTTTCGTCAAAGCGGTAGCGCCGGTAGGCTTCATCCAGCTCCAACAAAACCGGCATCAGGGTTTCGGGTACGTAGCGCCCGCCAAACTTGCCAAAATGTCCCAGTGCGTCGGGGTCGAAAGCGAAAGCCTTGGGTATATACATCAATCAATCTCCAATACGGCGTAGACGGGGGCAAGGGGGGTGATCTTCTCGCGTCCTTTTAAAAAGGCAAGGTCAATAATAAAACAGGCTTCCACGCACGTGCCGCCGGCGTCTTGAATGAGTTTGATGGCCGCTGTGGCGGTGCCGCCCGTGGCGATAAGATCGTCAATCAACAAAACGTTGGCTCCCTTTTGCCCTCTAAACGCGTCAACGTGTATTTCCACCTCGTCAAAACCGTACTCCAGGGCGTACTTTTCGCCGATGGTGGCGGCGGGGAGTTTGCCCTTTTTGCGAATGGGCACAAACCCCACGCCCAGTTTCGCCGCCAGCGCTGAGCCGAAGATGAACCCCCTGCTCTCGATGCCGGCGATATACGAAAGATCCGCGTCGCGGTAGCGCTCGGCCAGGTGGTCCATCAGTTTTGTGAAAGCCTCGGCGTTATTCAGCAGGGTGGTGATGTCTTTAAAGACAATACCCGGTTTGGGAAAGTCGGGCACGTCCCGAATGGCGGCTTTGAGTTCCGCCCTGATTTTGGGGTCCAGTTCTTTCACGGCGAATCCTTTTTTAAATAAGCGCTTCGATGCGCGATTCAAGCTCTTTGATGCGGTTTCGGAGCTTGTCGTTTTCGATGCGGTACTGGCTGTTACGCTGTTTGACCGCCTTGATCTCCTGGCGCAGTTTGTTCATCTGCTCGTTGAGAATGTCAATGTTGCCGATGGCCCTTTGCAGTTGGATCTGGTATTTTCGGATCAGCACCTCCGCCTCTTTGAGGGTAAGCTTCATCAGGTCGTTGTTGCGCTGTTCCTTGATGGTGAGGTTTTGAAAGTAAAACATCTTCACCACCACAAAGATCACCGCCCCGATGGCGACGGTCAGCAGGGCCCATTCCCAGAACATCTTACTTCTCTAACGCCATGATTTTTTCCACGCGCCCGGCGTGGCGTCCGCCCTCGAAGGGGGTGCTCACGAAAGCCTCCAGCATGGAGTCAATGACGCCGGGGCCGCTGACCCGCTCGCCAAAACATAAAATGTTGGCGTCGTTGTGGGCGCGGGCCATCTGGGCGGTGTAGTAGTCGTGGCAGTGGGCGGCCCGGATGCCGTCAACCTTGTTGGCGGCGATACTCATGCCGATCCCCGTGCCGCAGATGAGCACGCCCCGGCTGTTGGCATCTTCGGCCACGGCCCCGGCCACCTTGGCGGCGAAATCGGGGTAGTCGACCCGATCGGCGCTTTGGGGGCCGAGGTCCTCGACCTCAAACCCTTTGGCTCTCAAAAACTCGACCACCTGTCCTTTGACCGCGAAACCGGCGTGATCGCTTGCGACGTAATATTTCATGGTTGCCTCCTTTTTAACCGATAAGCCGGCTGATCAACCAGTCCGCCGGCATGAAAAACCACTCCGATAACGGGGTGGCGATGACGATAATGAGCAAGACCATACCCACGGGCTCAATGCGGTTAAGCAGTTCCACCACCGGGCGCCAGTGAAACTCCATGGCCACGTAGCGCAGGGCGTTGGCGCCGTCAAGCGGCGGGAAGGGCCAGAGGTTGAAGACCCCCAGCACCACGTTGTAGACGACGCTGAACATCAGAAAATAGCCCACAAACGCCCCAAAGAGCGAGTCGGGCGCCGCAAAGAGCGGAAAGAGCGCGGACGCGGCCAGGGCGAGGGTGAAGTTGTAGGCAACCCCCGCCAGGGCCACCGCCACGGCTCCCTTGTAGCCGCCGTTTCTGATGACGGTATAAATATCCACGGGCACCGGCTTGGCCCAGCCGAAAAGAAAGGGTGCGCCGCTGATATAAAGCA
>JAMOMS010000274.1 GCA_027067015.1 Campylobacterales bacterium
GGGGTTGGGGCTGAGGCGTCCGGCCGCTTTGGCGGTGGGATCGCCGTAGCGCCACGCCACCCAACCGTGCATGATCTCGTGACCGATAATGGCTACCGCCAGCGCGACGACGGTGGCGGCGATTTTAATTAGCTCGATCTCACTCATCGGTATACCGGGGTTGTTCCCGCTCCAGGGTCTGGACGTTTCGGCCCACCCGATCCCAGCGGATCACCTTGTTCTCATCCCAACTGAAGTAGATAAACCAGGGTTTGCCCACGATAAGCCGGTAGGGTACCGTACCCCAAAAACGGCTGTCGTTGGAGTGGTCGCGGTTGTCTCCCATCATGAACCAGTGATCTTTTTCCACCTTGATAGGCCCAAACTCGAAAATCTCAATGGGTTGCATCCCGTCCTCGGTGATTTTGGGGTCGTGATGGATGCCGGGAAACTCTTTTTGGAAAGGGTTTTTGACAAAAAGCGTCCCCTCCAGATCCAGAATTTGGTAGCCGGCGTAGCGCTTTTTGACATACTCGTTGCCCTCGTGGGGGTGGAGGTAGAGCTGTTTGTCGTGCACAAAAAGAATATCGCCCGGCTCACCCACGCAACGCTTGACGTAGTGGATCTTTTCGTTGCGGGGATAGCGGAAGATCACGATATCGCCCCGTTTGGGCCCTTCGCCCTTGACAATGTGGCCGTCGCCGTCGCTGTCAAACCATACCGGGATCTCCAGCCACGGAATATGGGGGACGGGGATGCCGTAGGAGAACTTCTTGACAAAGAGGTGGTCGCCGATGAGCAGGGTGTTTTTCATGGAGCCGCTGGGAATGACGAAAGCCTGGGCGACAAAGAAGATGACCGACAAAACGATAACCAGCGTGCCGGTCCAGGTGTTGGACCAGTGGTAAAGGCGCACGTACCAGGGTTGCTTTTCGCTGTTCATGCGCGCTCTTTCGCCGCTTTAAGGGTGTTTTGCAGGAGCATGGCGATGGTCATGGGGCCCACGCCGCCGGGAACGGGGGTGATGTAGGAACATTTGGGGGCCACCGCCTCGTAATCCACGTCGCCCACCAGCCTGCCGTCCTCAAGGCGGTTGATGCCGATGTCGATCACCACCGCCCCCTCTTTGACCATCTCGGCGCCAATCAGCCCCGCTTTGCCCACGCCTACCACCAGAATGTCGGCTCTTTGGGTATGTTCAGCCAGGTTTTGGGTGTAGATGTGGCAGATGTCCACGGTGGCGAAGGCGTTAAGCAAAAGCGCCGCCATCGGTTTGCCCACGATGTTGGAAGCCCCGACCACGCAGGCGTTTTTGCCCTTGGGGTCGATGCCGTAGGCCTCCAGCATCTTCATCACCCCCAGCGGCGTGCAGGGCACGAAGGCGTCCAGCCCCGTCATCAGGCGTCCGAAGTTGTAGGGGTGAAAACCGTCCACGTCCTTTTTGGGATCGATCAGCTCCAGAATGCGGGTGGTGTCGATCTGCTTGGGCAGGGGAAGCTGAACCAAAATCCCGTCGATGTTGGGGTTTTGGTTCATCATCACGATCGTCTCTTCGATTTTTTCCTGGGTGATGGTTTCGGGCATCTCGTGCACAATGGAGTAAAAGCCCACCTCCTTGCAGGCTTTGGCTTTCATCTTCACGTAGGCGTGGCTGGCCGGGTCGTCACCCACCAAAATGACCGCCAGGCCGGGGGTGATGTCCCGGTCGGCCTTGAGTCGCGCCGTCTCTTCGGCGATCTGTCCCCGAATGGATTGGGCAAGGGCTTTGCCGTCAATGATCTGCATAGGCTACCTTAATCGCAATTTGGTTAAAATCCTACCCAAAAGTTGATTAAAAGGCGGTTAGTGAAACAGGCTATGTGGTGGCTTTTGGCGGCGGCGTTGGCGTGGGGCGAGGATTCGTTCATTACCCAGTACGAGTATGGTCAGATGCTCTATGAAAACCCCCGGGGTATCGGGTGCGTCCACTGCCACGGCGTGCATGGGGAAGGAAAGGTGATCGCCCGCTACAAAGAGGATGACAAAACGGTTGTCCTGCGGGGGCCGGACATCAGAAAAGTCTCTTTCGCCACCCTTAAAAGCGCCCTGAGCCGGCGCTACAGGGTGATGCCCACCTACTTTTTGACCGACAAGGAGATCGCCGCGCTCTATACCTTTTTGACCCATGAGGAGTAGCCGTGGTTTTTGAGGATCTGACACCGGTGGAAAACGCCCTTAAAACCGGTGATATTTCGGCGCTGGAAGCACTGCGTCGGGGCGGTCAGACGGCGCGTTTTCGCCCGCCTTTTATCCGAAGCGCCCTGATGTTGTCGGCCCATAAGATCCGCCATTTGAACAAGCTGGACAACCTGGAGGCGGATATGGTGGTGCTCAACCTCGAAGACGGGGTGGCCCCGGCGCTCAAACCTTTGGCGTTGCGCCTTTGCGGCCTTTTTCTCTCGGCCCTGAAATCGGTACGCTCCTATACGGTGGTGCGGATCAACCCGCTAAAGGAGGGGGGTGAGGAGGAGATCGCCTATCTCAACGCCGTCGCACCCGACGCGATCCGTATTCCCAAAATCCGTTCCCCCAGGGAGGTGGAGCGGGCGCTGGCGCTCATTGACGGGCAGATCAAGGTGCACCTATCCATTGAGACCGTGGGGGCGTGGCGCCATTTGGCGCAACTGCGGCCGGATATGCGGGTGGAGGCTTTCTATCTCGGGGCGTTGGATCTGCTGGCGGATATGGCACTGCCCCAGCGGGTTTTGACACCCGGCAACCCCACCCACGACTACCTGTTGGCCCGTTTTTTGACCGAGAGCGCCGGGGTCGGCGTATTGCCGGTCTCCTATGTCTACCAGCGCCACGAAGATATGGCGGGTTTTCGCGCCCGGTGTGAGGCGGAGCGGGCCATGGGGTACCACGCCAAAGGGTGTATCTCGCCCAAGCAGGTCTCTGTGGCCAATACCCTTTTTGCTCCCGATGCGGAGGAGTTGGCGCGGGCGCGCGCCGTTGTGACGCTCTTTGAGTCCAACCCCGATCGCAGTGATTTTGTGCATCCCCGTTACGGTTTTGTGGATGAGCCCGTTTACAAAGGGGCTTTGCGCCTTCTGGAGGCCTTTCAGTAGATACGGTAGTGGATGTAGAAGCGGATTTTGGTGGTCTCTTTGGGCAGGGGGTAGTCTTTGTAGGCGGCGCGGATGGTATCAAGCGAGTTGTCGTCCAGCACCCCAAAGCCGGAGGAGCCAATGATTTTAAGGCCTGAGATGTCGCCGTTGGGGTGGAGGTAAAACTCCACCACGTTGACACCCTGCATATGCTGTTGCGCCGCGAAAAGCGGGTAGCCGCGGCGGGTCAGGTGATACTGGGTGATAGCCTGGATACGGTTGAGGTTGTTGCGGATAAACCGTTTTTGGTTTTTGGAGTAGTGGTCAAACTCATCTTTGTAAAGGGCGCGAAACTCCCTGTCGCTCATGCGGCTTTTGATCTCGGCCTTGCGCCGGCCTGTTCGCGTCTCCTGCGGCATGGCGGGCGTGCCCAGGGCCCCCGCCAGGGCCGAGGCGGGGGATGGGGATGTTGGCGCGGGCACGGGTGGAAGCGTCGGCGTTTGAGGTTGGGGCTTTGGCGGCGGCACGGGTGTGGGCGTGGATTGGGTGCGCGGGTGTGTCGGCCTGGGAGCGCGGCGCTTGGGTGCGGGTGTTTTAACGGAGCGCGACGGTTTGGTGGCGGGCCGTTTGGGATGGGTGCGGGGTTTGGTTTTCGGTTTCGGTTTCGGTTTGGCTTTTGGTTTTGGCTTGGGTACGGCCTTTTTGGGCCGGGGTTTGGGTCTGACAGCCGGTTTGGGTTTGGGTTTGACAGCGGGCCGGCGGTTTGTTTGCGGCGTCGGTTGTGGCGTGGGCGC
>JAMOMS010000275.1 GCA_027067015.1 Campylobacterales bacterium
CGGTGCCCGATGAGAAAGGGGTGCTCATAGACGCCATGGAGCGCTTCGAGGAGGCCGAGGCCAGGGCGTTGTATGTGCCCGAAAACGAGACGCCGCCCTTGGAGCACAGCGTGACGGTGGCGTTTGATACCGCCTCCGCGTCGGTGCTTTCGGTGTTGGCCGAACACGGGCTAAAGGGCCAAAGCGCCGTGGGGGTTTACTTTGACGAGGAGCCCGCGTTTGTCTACTACAACGGCACCAAGCCCATTGTGGCCGTGCCGCCCACCCCCTTTGACGGGCAGGCGCTCAAAGAGCGGATCGCCGGTTTGAGAGAGGGGTCTGATAGGCTGGTAGAGAATTTTCAAACACGCTATCCCGCCATAGCCGAACGCCTCTTTGGCGGCGAAGTGGGCAATATATTTGAAGCGGCGGCGGTGATTATGGAGCTGGCGGGCGGCTTTGAGGCCGTGGGCGTGGAGGCGATGGCCTTTGGCGGCAAGGGAGGCGTGCAGGTAGATACCAGGCTCAAAGACAACCGGTTTGACCCCTACGCCTTTGTGGCCAGCCTTTTAAGCTACAAACTGGCCGGGATGGAGCGCACCCTGATGGCCTACTCCGTTTTTGAGTCTTTCGGCGACTACGTGACCGACGTGGCCACGACCCTCAAGGCCAAGGCCAAGGCGGAGCATCTGGTGCTTTGCGGCAGGGCATTTGGCCATCCGTCGCTCTTTAGCCGGGTGCAGAAGAAGATGGGGCATCAACCGTTTTTGATGAACCGGCTCTTGCCTGCGGGCAGGGAGAACACGCTTCTTGGCGCGCTGGCGCTGTAACATCACCGGACTGGTGCAGGGGGTGGGGTTTCGCCCCGCCCTCTACCGCTACGCCGTGGAGGCGGGCCTTGGCGGCTGGGTGCGCAATGACGGCGACGGCGTGACGCTGGAGATTGAGGGTGAGAAAACGGCCCTGGAAGCCTTTGTTAAAAAGCTAAAAGTTCACCCCCCGCCGCTGGCGCGGATTGATAGGGTCGAAATCGAAGAGATCGCCCCTTTGAAAGAGCGGGATTTTCGGATACTCTCATCCAAATCTTCGCAAAAAAGCGTGCCGGTACTGCCCGATATGACGGTGTGCGAGGCGTGTCTGAAAGAGATGCGCGACCCCGCCGACCGCCGCTTTGGCTACCCTTTTATCAACTGCACCGACTGCGGCCCCCGCTACACGATTACCCGTACCGTCCCTTATGATCGTCCCAACACTTCCATGGATGAATTTGATATGTGCGAGGCGTGCAGGGCGGAGTATGAAGATCCCGCCGGACGGCGCTACCACGCCCAGCCCATCGCGTGTTGGACCTGCGGTCCAACACTTGAATTGAGAATGGAGAATGCAGAATGCAAAATTAAAGGGCGCGAAGCGGTTGTCAAGACGGCGGAGCTTTTGAGAGCGGGCAAGATTGTCGCCGTCAAGGGGTTGGGGGGCTTTCACCTGATGTGTGATGCCACCAATGACGAGGCGGTGCGGCGGCTAAGAGAACGCAAACGACGGCCCACAAAGCCCTTCGCGCTCATGGTCAAAGACCTCAATATGGCCGAAACTCTTTGCGAGATGGACGACAAAGAGCGCGAGTTGCTTACTTCCAAAGAGCGCCCCATTGTTCTGCTTAAAAAAAGAGGCGAAGCCCCTTCCAAATCTTTTACCTTTTACTTTTTACCTTTTACTTTGAGCGAATTTGTCGCTCCAAATATCGACCGTCTCGGCCTCATGCTTGCTTATACGCCCCTGCATTACCTGCTGTTTGACCATCTGGACGTGCCGCTGGTGGCCACCAGCGCGAATCTGAGCGATGAGCCGATTATTCGGGAGTATGATGAACTGATTACCAAACTGGGCCGTGTGATCGACGCGGCGCTGGATCATAACCGAAAGATCGTCAACGCCGTGGATGATAGCGTGGCGCAGGTGATTGGCGGGGAGTGGGTGCAGTGGCTAAGGGTGGCCAGGGGTATGGCGCCCCTGAGTTTGGCGCTTGAGACGCTGACCAACAAGAAGATTCTTGCCGTCGGCGCCCAGCAGAAAAACACCCTGGCGCTGGCTTTTGGCAAGCAGATGGTGCTCTCTCCCCATATCGGCGACTTGCACGGCATCGGGCCGATGGCCTTTTTTGAGCGCTCCGTTAAGACTTTCAGGCGCTTTTACGACTTTTCGCCAAATCTCATCGTGTGCGACAAACACCCCGGGTACGACACAACCCGCTGGGCCAAAGCGCGGAGCGAACCGACCGTGGCGGTGCAACACCACCATGCTCACGCCCTGGCCGTTATGGCCGAGTACGGCCACAAAGATCCGGTATTGGCCTTCGTGTGGGACGGCACGGGTTACGGCGAGGACGGCACCGTCTGGGGCGGGGAGGTGTTGGTGGCCGATGTTAAGGAGTTTAAGCGGGTAGGGCACCTGCGCCCCTTTTGTTTGCTTGGCGGCGAAAAGGCGGTCAAAGAGCCCAGGCGGTCGGCGCTGGCACTGCTGTTTGAACTCTTTACTCTTGAAGAGATTTTGGCTATGAATAACCCGACGGTGAGAGCCTTTAACCCGTCTGAGATCAAACTTTTGCACCAGGCGTGGCAAAAGGGGCTCAATGCCCCCGTTACTACCTCTATGGGACGGCTCTTTGACGCCGTGGCGAGCCTGACGGGGGTGTGTCAGAGGGTGAGCTACGAGGGGGAGGCGGGGTTGCTGTTGGAAGCAGTCGCTTCCAACAGCAGTGAAAAGTTAATAGTGAAAAGTGAAAAATTTTATGACTCTTTTTATTTGGAGAAAAAAGGGGGGCGAACGGTCATGGACTGGGAGCCGTTGGTGCGCAGACTGGCGGGGGGAGATGAGCGGGCGGCGGCGGGTTTTATACCCGCGCTGGCTGGGGTGATTGAGCGAATATCGGCTGACTATCCCGATCTGCCCGTCGTGCTTGCCGGCGGCGTCTTTCAAAACCGCACCCTTTGCGAAGCACTGCTGGCGCGTCTTAAACACCGCAAACTCCTGCTTCCTCGCAAAACCCCCGTCAACGACGGCGCTGTTAGCTTGGGACAAGCGTGGTACGCGATATGTGCCGATTGACGATATCGTCAAATGTGCTATAATCGATAAAAATCGTCAAAAGGAGACGCCGTGCCCCATACCACGACCATGAGCATCCGCGAACTCACCCGAAGCGGCAAGAAGCTCAAGGAGTACGACTATATCGACATTGAAGATAGGAAGTCCCATGACTATAAGGGGGTATTTGTTCCTGAAAAGTACGCCGATGAGGTCAAGGCTTTTTTGCAGAAGAGGCTGGCGAAAGAGCATCAGAATCGGGTAAAGGATATTATGCGCTTTGCAGGGATACTCTCCGGAGCCACCGAAAACCTGAGTGCGCAGGAGATCAAGGCTAAGAAGATGCGTGAAATCGAATGAATCAGACATCCAAACATATTTTTCTTGATACAAATATCATTCTTGATTTTCTCGATGACAAGCGTCCCAAACATCCCCAAGCGATGATCTTGCTGGATCGGCTCAGTCGTGACGGGTGGCGCATCGTGATCAGCGAGGATATGTTCAGCACTATTTTTTACATTCGCAGGGGAAACAGACAGGTTTTGGAATTTTTCCGTTATGTGCTTCGGGAGTGGTCGGTCGTACCTTACGGGGAGGCATTGATGCATGAAGCGGTCGAGATGTCACTGCTTTATGATGTGGATCTTGAAGATACCCTCCAGTGCCTTTGCGCCAAAAAAGAGGGGTGCGCTCTGATTGTCACCGAAGATCGGGGCTTTGTCGACTGTGGGGTGGCGGTGATGGATTATGAGGCGGCGCTTGGGATGTTGGAGAGTTAAATGATTTAGCCAAACACCTTCTCAAAATCAATCTCCGCCCGGCAAGCCCCCCACCGCATTGTTACAACCTTTTTGGTTTCGTCGATGCGACAAAAAAGCTCATAACAGCCGTTTTGGTTTTCATAAATTTCGGCCCGCTCGGTTTCAGGATCGACAATCACATACCACCGCACCCCGAGGCGTTCATACAGCTCAAACTTGACGGTGACATCTTTATGGGCGGTCGATTTGCTCAGCACCTCTACCACCAAAGGCGGGGTTTTGGTAAAGAAGGGATTATCGACATCTTCGTTACAGAAAACGGCCACATCGGGCTGTACCACCGTCTCTTCGTCGATCTTCCAGTCAATAGGCGAGACCCACACTTCGCACTCGGGGCACTCAAGGGTGTCGCCCAATATTTTGAATAGGCGTCCCACGATTCGTTGATGCCGGGGATACGGGGCCGGGGACATGGCGTAGGCGATGCCGCCGATGAGCTCCCAGCGATCTTCCCAATGCAGATAGTCTTCCCATGTATAGCGGGGTTCTATTTCAGGCGCGCCCATGTTCAATCCTTTTAACCCGGTTTGTTATATTTTACCATACCCGTTTTGTGCTACAATCGCCAAAAAGCAACAGGAGGCGAAGATGCTAAAAGATCTGCTTTATACCGGTCTGGGCGGCGCACTGCTGGCCAGGGAGCGGGTGGAAAAAGAGCTGGAGAAACTGCGCGAGAAGGGCAAACTCTCCAAAGAGGAGCTGGAAAAGGTACTGGACAAAGCCAAAACAAGAGGCGAAGAGGAGGAGGCCAAAGCCAAAGAGGAGCTCAAAAACGTGCTCAAAGAGGTGATTGACGAGCTGGGATTGGCGACCAAAGCCGACATTGAGGCGCTCAAAGACAGCCTGAAACAGTGAGAAACCTCTACGCGCCTTCCCGCGTGTGGCGGGTCTTTCGGCTACTTTTGACCTTTTTTCTGCTTATCAAGCGGCGCCAAAGCTTTTTGGGTTTGCGCCCCTACGCGCCCGCGCGTATGCGCGAAGCCATCGTGGCGCTTGGGGCCAGTTTTATCAAGCTGGCGCAGGTGCTGGCGACGCGGGCCGACTTTTTTGACGCCGACTATCTTAATGAGCTTAAAACCCTCCATGACGAACTGCCGCCGATGCCAAAAAGCG
>JAMOMS010000276.1 GCA_027067015.1 Campylobacterales bacterium
CTGTCGGGTTTGAGGCCGTCATCCATAATCATCTTCAGCAGGGTTGTTTTGCCCACCCCGTTGGGGCCGATCAGGGCGATCTTGTCACCGGGGTTGACCTTGATATTGAGCTTCTCAAAAACAATATGCTCGCCAAACCGCTTGCTCACGTCCACAATCTCCAACGCCTCCTTGCCGATCTCGCGCTTTTGCTTAAAGACAATGGAAGGGTCGCGCCGACTGGAGGTTTGCAAGGCGGAAAGGTCGAGTTTTTCAAGCTGTTTGCGCCGACTGGTGGCCTGCTTGGCCTTGGAGGCGTTGGCGCTGAATCGCTCAATAAACTTTTCCAACTGCTCTTTTTCCTTGAGCTTCTTGGCCCGCTCCATCTCCCTTTGCTTTTGCAAGAGGTTGGAGGCGATATACCAGTCGTCGTAGTTACCGGTAAACTCGCGGATCGTTTTAAAATCCAGATCCAAAATATGGGTCACGACACTGTTGAGAAAGTGGCGGTCGTGGCTGATGACGATCATCGTGCCCTCATGGCGCTTGAGCTGGTTTTCGAGCCAGGCGATGGCGTGGATATCAAGGTTGTTGGTGGGCTCATCGAGAAAGAGGATGTCGGGCTTGGGAAAGAGCACCTGCGCCAGCAGAACCTTGAACTTGTCGGCGCTGGGCAGGGTGCTCATGAGCTCGGTATGCTGTTCTTCGGGAAAGCCCAGCTCGCTGAGGATCTTTTTGATGCGCACGTCATACTCATACATCGGATCCTCTTCGACGCACACCATCTCCAGCTCCCCCAGCCGCTCGTTGACTTTGGGATCGTCAAAGTCGCCCTCCATGTAGAGCTTCTCTTTCTCTTTGATGGCCTCATAAAGGCGTTTGTTACCATATAACACCGCGTCGGCGATGGTAAAATCCTCAAAAGCGAACTGGTTTTGCCCCAGTACGCCCACTTTGGCGCCGCTTTGAATCACGATCTCGCCGCTGGTGGGCTCCTCCTCGCCGGCGACAATTTTCAAAAACGTACTCTTGCCCGCGCCGTTGGCGCCGATAAGCCCGTAGCGTTTGCCGGCGTCAAGCTTGAGGTTGACATTCTCAAACAGCACACGGCCGCCGAAACGTTTGGTCAGGTCGATGGTTTGAAGCATATTCTCAATTTCCTTTTTCGTATGATTTTTCAACCGCAGTACAGCTTGCGGGAGCGAACGAAGTTTTGGCGTTTAAAAAACCGCTCCTGCCCGTAGGGTACCGTCAGGTATTAGCGGTTTTTAGCCAAAACACCGTCTCCCGTAGGGCGCGAAGCACCGCCAAACGAGGATTGGGAAAATCATCACCCTTTTACCAGCTCAATCACTTTTTGGGGCGGGCGTCCCAGCACCGCTTGATCCCCTTTGATCACAATGGGCCGCTCAATCAGCTTGGGGTGCTCGGCCATCGCCTCGATAAGCTTTTCGTCATCATCCACCTCTTTGAGGCCCAGCTCTTTATAGATCGCCTCCTTGGTGCGCATGATGTCGCGGGGTTTGGCCCCGATCATCGCCAACACCGCTTGGATCTGCTCTTTGGTGGGCTTTTCGTCAAGGTATTTATAGATTTGAGGCTCGATCCCCTCCTCCTGAAGCAGTTTAAGCGCTTCGCGGGACTTGGAACAGCGCGGATTGTGCCAGATGATGATGTCGTTTGCCATTGCCCATCCTTTGTGGTAAAGTTTTTCTCATGAACGGATACGAAGAGAAACACCCCGTCGACCTCTCGCCGCCGCTGACACGGCGCTGTCTTTGGCTGGCCAGGGCCCTGCATACGCTGTTTCACCTCGTCCCCGCTCTGCTGGGGGTGTGGATTGCCCTTCAAACCGTCTGGTTTTACGGCCTGGTGGCCTTTTTGGCGGGCCATTTTGCCGGCACCATCGTGCTTAGCAAGCTCAAACTCGCCCATGTGCCGCCAAACCAGCACGAACTGCCCCACGCCGCCTCCGCCATCCTCAAGTGGACGGCGTGGCGCCTGTGCCCTTAATGGAGCTCTTCGTTAAGTTTCACTTCCCGGCGGCTTCGCATGGCGATCATCTGCCCGGTGGTGCTGTTTTGGCGGAAGTGGATACCGTTTTTGCCGGCCAGCTCCACCCCTTTGAAGATATTTTGCTCCTCAACCTCCACATCCCAGTCGGGGTTGACCTCTTTGATCTTCTCAAGCTCCCGGCCGCTGATGACAAACTTGGTGCCTTCCAACACGGCGATGCCCGCGTCGACGATACAGCCGTCGCCCAGCGGAATGCCGGTAACGGAGTTGGCCCCCAGCAGGACGTTTTCGCCAATAGAGACCGGGTTGCCGTTGGTGCCGCTGAGCACCCCCAAAATCGAGGCGCCGCCGCCCACATCCGAGCCGGGCCCCACAATGGCCGAGGAGCTGATGCGCCCTTCCACCATCACCGGGCCGGTGGTGCCGGCGTTGAAGTTGATGTAGCTGGCCCCCGGCATCACCGTCGTGCCCGCCGCCAGCTGGGCGCCCATGCGCACTTTGGCGCTGTCAAGAATACGGGTGTTGTCGGCGGGAATGATGTGCTGAAGATAGCGGGGGAATTTGTCCACGCTCTCAATTTCCGGATAAGCGCCGTTGAGTTTGAGCTCAATCTCGTTTTCACGCAACCACTCCAACTCAAACGGCTCGTTGCCAAACCACGCGCAGTTGTGCAGTAGACCGAACGCCCCGTTAAGATTGACGCTTCTAAGCGCCGCTTTGCCGGTAGAGAGGGCGTAAAGTTTCAGATAGACCGCCTCCACGCTTTGGGGCGCGGCGTCCTCAAACAAAAAGACCACCCGATAGTTGTCATCAAGCATCTCGTTTTCGGCAATCGTGGCCAGCGTGGCGATCACCTGGACGTTTTTGTGCGCCTCGCCCTTCGCTTCCGCCACAAAAGGCTTGAAAGCGGCCAACGCGTTGACCACAAAGGCTTCGGTCACGTCAAAGACCTGCTCATCGGCGCCAAAATCGACCGTCACGCCGCTTTGGGCCAAGGCATCCGCAAAAACCGCCGCCGACCCGTAGTTTTCGTTCCAATTAATCAGCGGGTAGACCGCCTGCAAAATCTTGTTTCTATCTTTTTGGCCTCTATCGACCCGGCAAATACCAAACCCGACGGGACGGCGGTATCCCGCCTGAGCCTCTACCTCCGCAACCAGTGCCTTAAAAGCCTCAACGTTTTCAATGGTTCGCATCCACGCTCCTGTATAAAATGAAATTGCGCGATTATACTTGAAATTGACTAACGCGCTATTGAAAATTTTCATCTATTGGTGTAAAATGTCGGCCCGCAAACGCTGATGTAGCTCAGCTGGCTAGAGCACTTGATTCGTAATCAAGAGGTCACGGGTTCGAGTCCCGTCATCAGCTCCACGAAAATCCCTAAATTTAGGGCCTCAATAGCTTTAAGAAAAATTCAACCAACTTAAAACAAACTTAGTGTCAGCCGAAAATCGGTGTTTTTGTCTACAGTTTGATGCGTTATCTCAACACCCTTTGCTTAGGCGGTCATACCTGTCATGATCTAGCAGTCGGTAAAGAAGCAGTTTTTCTTCATACTCCAAAAACAGAAGCCGATAACCTTTGCTCACCCTGACACTAAAAAGATTATCCGCTCGTTTACATATTAAGCGTTTGCAATGCAAAGAGGGGTGGTTAGGGTTTTGTTGAAGAAGCCGCAGAGACTTTTCCAGTTGGGTGACAAGCTGTTTATCCCGTAACTTAGAAAGATCCCGTTCAAAAAGTCTGCCTCGCTCAAGCTTCATGCGTCGCGATAATCAGCCCCAACTCATTTTGTGCCTTTATTAATCCGTCCAACACCCTGTCAGACAACTCTTTTAACTCTTTATGCGAAGGTATGACGGGATTCAATCTCTCTTGAAAAGAGCGTACAAGGTCATAGTCGTCATCAAGGTCCATAATCAGTTTTTCAAATTTTTCTCTATCGTAACGGAGTTCATCGACAATGCTAATTAAGCCCTCCAAAACAAAAATGGCACGATTGGCATGTGCGATCATCTCCCGTGCCTCAACATCACTCACCGGCTTACCTGCTTTGACGTGAACGTCATAGCGACCAAGCTGTTTGGCAAAATCATGCAATTGATGATCTATATAGACAGCATCCAACATATCGATTTCCCGCTCGTTTTAGTCGTGTCAAAATTCTACCATAACTCCACTATCCCAAGCAGGTATCACAAAGTCATGATCTATCTCTTTTCCTGCGCCAGTTTTTGCAAAACGGTATCCCGCACGGCGGTATCCACGCGCCGACACGCCCCTTCAAAAGCTGTTTTTTCACCAATCACCAGGCACATCTTTTTGGCGCGGGTAACGGCGGTATACAAAAGCTTGGTATTGAGCATGACGTAATGGCTGAAGGTCATGGGCAGTAAAACGGTCTCATACTCCATCCCCTGGGTTTTGTGCACGGTCAGCGCGTAGGCCGGCGCCAGGTACTCCCCCAGCATCTCAAAACCGTAGCGCACCACCGTCTCCTCGGTCGGGTAGTAGACATAGCAGTGCTCCTCCTCTTCGTCTATTTTGAAAATCATGCCGATCATGCCGTTGAAGATGCGCTGTTTTTCGGCATCGAGCGAGGCTTTGAAGGCTTCGGGCGACCAGGCGGGCATATTTTCGTTGCGGGTGTGCACCACCTTGTCATAAAGGGCGAAGGTATAAACGCCCCGTTTGACGCTTTGGCGCGGGTTGGGATTGGCCAGCGCCTGAAGCTGGCGGTTAAGCTCCTCCGTACCCAGCAGGCCCCCCTTCATGGGGGTAATCACCTGCCACGCCGTCACGTAGGCGCCTATCTCCTTTCGGCTCAGGTGTTCCCTGGCCCGAAGGATATAAGAAGCCGCCTCACGCTTGAGCCTCTCAAGAATGGCAAGGTTATAGCGCTCCCGCACGGCCTTGCGCGCCTGCGCGTCCAATTGGCTCTTTGAGAGGTAATTTTCCTGCGCCGGACACATGATTAGCCGAAAATCGCCGTACGCCCGATCCAAATCGGGCACCCGGCCCCGGCGTATACTGTCGGCGATCAGGGCAATCGCCTGCTCCTCGCTCTGGCGGTAGATTTTGGTCAGTTTGACGGTCGGAATAAGGTCATATTTAACAATATCACGCAAAGTGTCGCCCGCGCCGATGGGCGGCAGTTGCCCGTCATCCCCCACCACAATCAACACGGCCGTCTCTTTCAGGCGCGAAACAAGCCGGTAAAAGAGACGGGCGTTGACCATGCTGGCCTCATCCAGCAGTAACACGTCAAAAGGCATGGGCGCCTCGGCATAGGTGGTCAAAAGGCTCTGGATCGTCGCGCCCCGGTAGCCGGTGGCTTCCCGGATGCGCCGCGTGGCGATCCCCGAAAGGGCCGTGGTCATGATGTTTTCATACCCGTACCGCTCTTCCAGCAACTTTAAAAGCATCCTGGAAGCGGTACTCTTACCCGTACCGGCGTAGCCGACCAGCGCCATCACCCGCACGCCGCTGTTTAAGAGGCAAACCGCCTCTTTTTGCTCCTCTCCCAGGCTAAAGCCCGCCCGCTTCTCTTCTCTTGCTATAAAAGCGTCAATATCCTCCGTCAACGGCTCGCCCGCCATCTGACGCCGGCTCTTGAAAAAGGCATAAAGCCCCGCTTCCGCCTCATAATAGAGCGGATGGGCCCAAGCCTCCCCGACACGTTTGAGCCTGCCTTGCGCCGACATCTGCGCCAAAACCCGCTCAACCGGCGTATGCGACAGATCCTCCAGCGCCAGCGCCCGGGCCAGCT
>JAMOMS010000277.1 GCA_027067015.1 Campylobacterales bacterium
CTCTCCCTCATACCTTCCGGCGGCGTGGTGACTGCCGCTAAGGGCATGGGTAATAAGTATGGCGTTGGAGCGCTCATCGTTAAGCTCCCCGTAGGTCTCATACACCAGTTCATAGGGCTCCAGAATCCGGCCGCTCTCAAGGTAAAGCGGATTGGTAAAGGTCTCTTTTTTCGTTACGATCTTCAAAGGCCCGTTATCCTTCCAGTGCCTGTTGTAAATCGGCAATCAGATCTTCGGCGCTCTCCAGCCCGATACTTAGGCGAATGAGCCCCGGATGCACCCCACACGCTCTCATCTCGGCCTCGTTTAACTGCTGATGGGTGGTGCTGGCCGGGTGGGTAATGATGCTTTTGCTGTCACCAATATTGACCACCAGCGAAAAGAGTTTCACCCTGTCCACCACCCGCTTGGCCGTCTCAAAATCTTCCAGCTCAAAGCTCAAAAGCCCGCTACACATCCCCTCTTTGAAATATTTCATCGCCATGGCATGGTTGGGGTTGTCGGGCAGACCGGGGTAATTGACCTTGCAAACCCTGGGATGACCTGCCAGAAACTCCGCGATCTTCTGAGCGTTTTGGGAGTGTACCGGCATACGAATGGGAAGGGTCTCAAGCCCCTGGATAAAGAGCCAACTGTTAAAAGGCGACACCACCGCGCCAAGATCGCGCAGTAACGCCAGCCGGGCCCTGAGCGTATAGGGCGCTTGCGGCATTTGCACATAAACCAGCCCGTGGTAACTCTCGTCCGGCTCGTTAAACTGCCGATAGCGGGGGTTGTCTTTCAGCTTCTTAACCAACCCTTCCCGCTCCACCATGATCCCGCCGATGGCCAGCCCCTGACCGGTGGTATATTTGCTGGCACTGTGCACCACCACATCCACGCCGTGGCGTAAAGGCTGACAAATAACCGGCGTGGCGACGGTGTTGTCCACAACCGTCACAATACCGTGGCGATTCGCTATGGCCGTGATGGCTTCAATATCGGCCACGTCGATGCTGGGATTGGTGAGGGTTTCAAAAAAGATCACCTTGGTGTTATCGTCTACCAGGCTCTCGATCCCTTCAGGTTTGTGCACGTCAAAAAAGCGCGCCTCAATCCCAAAGCGCTTGAGCGTATGAGCCGTCTGGGTAAGCGTGCCGCCGTAAAGCTGACCGGCGCACACCACGTTGTCCCCCGCTTCGGCGGCATTGATGAAGGCATAAAAAATGGCCGCCATGCCGCTGGCGGTGGCCAGCGCCGCCGTTCCCCCCTCCATGGCTGTGAAACGCTTCTCGAATACGTCGGTGGTGGGGTTGTTCAGACGGGTGTAGATATTGCCCGTCTCTTTGAGGGCAAAAAGATCGGCCGCGTGCTCGGTATTTTCAAACTCATAGGCCGTCGTCTGGTAAATGGGCACCACCATCGTCCCCTGACTGTCCTTTTCGTATCCGGCATGCAGGGCGAGGGTCTGTTGGTTCATGTTAAATCCTTCGGATTTTTTAGTGAAAAACGAAAAGTGAAAAACGAAAAGTTACGGATGCGTGCTACGCACGCTTCCATTATTTTACATGGTAGGGAGCGAAGCGACCATCCTAAACTATTCACTTTTCACTGACCACATTTGAGCCGACGGCTCAAATGTGATAGTTGGGCGCCTCTTTGGTGATCATCACGTCATGCACATGGCTCTCTTTGAGTCCCGCGCTGGTGATCTCCACAAACTCCGCTTTCTCCCAGAAGGTGGGAATATCTTTACTGCCGCAATACCCCATGGAAGAGCGCAGACCGCCGGTAAGCTGATGAATCACGTCGGCGATGCGTCCGCGGTAGGGAACGCGCCCCTCAATGCCCTCAGGCACCAGTTTGTCCGCGGCGGTGCCTTCCTGGAAGTAGCGGTCGGTACTGCCCTTGGTCATGGCGCCGATACTTCCCATACCACGGTAGCTCTTGTACTGGCGTCCCTGGTACATGATGGTCTCGCCCGGGCTCTCTTCGGTACCGGCCAGAATGGAACCGGCCATAATACAGCTGGCACCCGCCGCCAACGCCTTGGCCAGGTCGCCGGAGTATTTGATGCCCCCGTCGGCAATGACGGGCACGCCGTGTTTGTGCCCCACCTGGGCGCACTCATCAATGGCGCTCATCTGGGGCACGCCCACGCCGGCCACAATCCGGGTGGTGCAAATAGAGCCGGGCCCAATACCCACCTTCACCGCGTCAGCGCCCGCGGCGATAAGATCTTCCGCCGCTTCGGCGGTGGCGATGTTGCCGGCAATCACATCCACATCCAGCTCCGACTTGATCGCCTTGAGCGTATCCAAAATGCCCTGGCTGTGGCCGTGGGCCGAGTCAAGCACCAGCACGTCCGCGCCCGCTTCCGCCAACGCCCGCGCCCGATCAACCTGCCCCACGCCGATCGCCGCGCCCACGCGCAGACGGCCCAGCTCATCCTTGCAGGCGTTGGGGTACTCTTTGCGCTTCTTGATATCCTTGATAGTCACCAACCCCGTCAATTTGCCCGCCTCGTCAATCAGCGGGAGTTTTTCGATTTTGTTTTTGTGCATAATGTCGGCCGCCTCATCCAGACTGATCCCCTTGGTCGCGGTAATGAGCGGCATCTTGGTCATCACCTCTTCGACGTTTTTGCCCATATCCGTCTCAAAGCGCATATCCCGGTTGGTAAGAATCCCCAGCAGTGTCATATCCCTATCCACCACCGGCACGCCGGAAATTTTGTACTCACGCATAATGGCTTCGGCATCCGCAAGCTTCTGACCGGGGTGAATAAAAACGGGGTCGATAATAATACCCGACTCGCTCTTTTTCACCTTTTTGATCTGTCGAACCTGGGTTTCGGTATCCATATTTTTGTGGATGATGCCGATACCCCCAAGGCGTGCCATGGCAATCGCCGCGCGGTACTCGGTCACCGTATCCATCGCCGCCGAGACAATAGGAATATTGAGGCGGATATTTTTGGTTAGTTGGGTAGAGATATCCACCTCTTTGGGCAGGACGGTAGAGTGTTGGGGAACCAATAGGACATCTTCAAATGTCAGGGCGCGTTTACGGATTTTCATGGGGTCTCTCCTTTTAGATTTTCTAAGGCTTTTTTTACGCTTTTTATGTGCGCATACTCTTGCATGGCCCATTGTAAGGCTTCTTGGCGTATCGGCTTGGGGCAAGCCAAAAACCTGGCTTTGACTCTTTCAACAAACGGGGGTAGATGAGTTTTTATTACCTCATCTACCGCTTCGGCGTCAATGCCAAAATAGTAGTGGACAATCAGGTTACGAAAATCGACAACCCGCTTCTCTTGCGCGTCCAACCACCCCATTTGCAATAGGTGTTTGGTCGCTTCTCCCACAATCTCAAACTCACGTATGACACTGTCCCAATGTTGATAATGGAATTTCATCTCCTCTGCCGACGCGTGAAACGCGCGCGTCTCCTCAATTTTGGCCGCCGCGACCACAATATCCAGCAAAAAGAGCTCTCCGCGACGCTTAGACATCAACCATATCCCGCTTGATCCACTTTTGAAGAGGAACGCGCATACTCTCATAAAAACCCGCTTCAACACGACAACCGAGTAAAGCACTTGCGTATTCAATAAAATCAAGCAAAAGCCAGTAACTCTTTTTCCGCATTTGAATAATGGCAATATCAACATCACTGGCCACGGTGGCTTCATTGCGTGCCACGCTCCCAAACAACGCCATTTTCTCAATGCCAAACCGTCTGCGTATCTCCTCTTTGTGCCTACGCAAAACCGTTAAGACCGCATCTTTTTGCAACGGTTGTTCCATCATCATCAGCTATTATAACAAACCGCTCTTTCCAGGCTCAACGCGCCGTCAAAGAGCGTCTGTTCGTCAAAGTGGCGGCCAATCAACTGTAGCCCCACCGGCAGACCCGCCGCCGTCTTTTTAATAGGCAGGCTGATGGCGGGCAGGCCCGCCAGGTTGACGCCGACGGTATAGGCGTCGCTTAGGTACATCTGCAACGGATCGGCCATCTCCCCAAATTTAAAGGCGGGTGTGGGCGCGACGGGACTTAAAATGAGATCGGCCTCCTCAAACACCTTCTCAAACTCATCCTTAATGAGGTGCCGCACCTTCTGCGCTTTAAGATAATAGGCGTCGTAATAGCCGCTTGAGAGCACGAAACTGCCCAGCAGAATGCGGCGTTTGACCTCTTCGCCAAACCCTTCGCTACGGGTCTTAAGGTACATCTCTTTCAGATCTTTCGCCCCTTCGGCCCGGCGTCCGTAGCGCACGCCGTCGTAACGGCTTAGGTTCGCGCTCGCCTCGGCGGTGGCGACAATGTAGTAGGCGGCGATGTCATATTTGGCCCCCATCATCTCTTTGTGAACAATGGTGTGCCCCTCGGCCTCCAGCGCCCTGATCGCCGTCTCATAAGCGCTCTGCACGTCAGCGTCAGCCTCTTTGATGTAATTGTCCACCACGGCGACGGTGAGTTTTCTGTCCGGGTTCAGGTTCGGCGCGACGGGGGTATACTCCATATCGGCACTCGTGCTGTCGCGCCGGTCGTGCCCGCTGATGATGTCGTACAAGATCGCCGCGTCCTCAACGTTTTGGGTCATGGGCCCGATCTGATCCAGGCTGGAGCTATAAGCCCCAAGCCCCCATCGGCTGACACGGCCGTAGGTGGGCTTCATGCCCACAATCCCGCAAAAACCAGCGGGCTGGCGAATGGAGCCGCCCGTGTCGCTTCCCAGCGCGGCAATCGCCACACCCGCCGCCACCGCCGCGGCCGATCCGCCGGAACTGCCACCCGCTCGGGATCGTGGGGGTTGAGGGTCTTGCCGTAAAAGCTTGTCTCCGTGGAGCTTCCCATGGCAAACTCATCCATGTTGGCCCGGCCAAAAGGGGCCAGCCCCGCTGTTTTGATTTTCTCTATGACAGTAGCGTCATACGGGGCCACGTACCCTTGCAAAATTTTGCTGGCCGCCGTGACATTCCACCCTTTGACCTGGATGTTGTCTTTAATGAGCAGGGGCACCCCCTCGCCCGCCTCATCCACGGCGATATAGGCGTTAAGCTCTTTTTTGGCCTCAATCTTTCGTTTCAGATCCTCCCGAAGGACAGCGACCTCCTCTTTGGGCAGGGCCAAAGCCTCTTTCAGTGTCATCGGTTCATCTCCTTCTCTTTGACGCATCGCTTCACAAACACGATTCCCACCCCGGTCACGGCGAAGATCGCGAGGATCGTCCCCACGATCACCGGCCAGGTCACGGGCTGGGACAAATCAAACATTGAGCACCTTCGCGCACCGCTCGCAAAGCGCCTCTTCCTCAGGCGCGGCGAAGCGCCAGCAACGGGGGCACTTATGGCCTGAGGCGCGGACAATGGCAAACCGCTCACCCTCCACCTCAAACTCTCCCAATACCTCGGCATCGCTTGCTTCGGTGATTTCGCTGACGACAAACCAATCTTCGGCGTCTTTGGGGTTGAGACTCTTTAAGCTCTCGCTTTGTGTTACCAGCCCAAGCTCCAGGGTCTGCTTGATAACCCCCTCTTTTTTAAGCCGGTCGACAATCTCAAAAAAGGCCTCCCTGGCCAAGAGCAAGAAAGCCTCGTCCATGCGCACCTCCACCTCGGGCAGGGGCTCATAGCACAAATCAAACAGATCCTTCGCCTCTTTCTTGATAGCCGGGGGGGCGTACTCCAAAATCTCGTCGCAGGTGTGG
>JAMOMS010000278.1 GCA_027067015.1 Campylobacterales bacterium
TTCGTCTTAAGATACCTTGACAAGCTTTAGTACTTATATAAAATTTCTGTTTAGCATTTACATCAATAATATCAAAAATATCTCCTATTTCAATGTCATTTTTTGATTCTGATACATTGATACAATAACCATCAGGTAATTTAATAAATTTTTCTTTAAATAAATAGAGTTTATAAGATTCGTCGGAAATAAATGGAGTTAATTTGTAAATCCAGTTATTCTCATTTTCTTTTTGGGAAGTATTTTCAACAATACGGCCAGCTATCCATTTTACTACAGGAATAGCCCATGAATTTCCTATAGCTTGATATCTAGATGTATCAGTTGCTCCCGGAATGAGTGTATAGTTGTCAGGAAACCCCATAAGACGTTCGCATTCTAATGGTGTTAACCTTCTAATTTTGTCATTTTGGGATACATACAAGGAACCATTGTAAGCGGCAGCATTTCCATTCCATTTTGTACCATAAGCAGAATAAAGACAGTCTGTATATTCTCTAAAAACTTCTATTTTGTGACCATTGATATATTTAACTTTTCTTATAGAGTCAAAAGAATAGGATTTTTTCTCATTGTTATAATTAAACAATGATTGACTATGACTTCTTTTATAATACGTATTGATAAAAACATCCTCTTTGTCCGATACTTTTTCAAATATTAAATGTTCTGGATGTATTGTTTTTGGACTGGCTAACAAGAATAATCTTCTTCTTTGTTGTGGTAGCCCAAAATATTTGGCATCTAAAACTCTCCATGCTATGTTTCTCTTTGGACCTAATAAAATGCCGGAAGTTGACCATTTTTTTACTTGAATTTCTTTATTAAGCCCGGCCAAACCAGCAATAAAGACTCCGAAAGCATTGGTTTTATCTCTTAAGACACCTTCAACATTCTCCCATAATATTATTGCTCCATCTTTTCCTTCCTTTTCTCTAACATCATCTATAGCATCAGCAACTTCAATAAATTTCAAGGTTAGTTGCCCTCTTCCATCAATAAGACCTTCTCTCCATCCTGCTAAAGAGAAAGCTTGACAAGGGGTTCCACCACATAGAATTTCGGGTGCTTCGGCTATTCCATCATATATTAATTGGGGTAAATCATTCATATCTCCAAAATTAGGAATATTTGGATAGTGTGTTTTTAAAACAGATTTTGGGAATTCAGCTATTTCGGAAAACCAAGAAGCATCTACTCCATATGGTTTAAATGCAAAACTGGCTGCTTCTATACCAGAACAAACACTCCCAAATTTCAAATGTTTTACCTTTTTGTTTTTTGTTGGAATAATAGTGAAATAGCACTTGTAGGTCAATTAATTTTGATATCTATAGTATGTAGACTTATAGTTGTCTTCAATTTAGAATAAGCAAAAGTATCTTAGGGATTAGACGTGGAAAATCGTTTATTGGAAGTTTTTGGAGAGAGAGTTCGTTATTTCAGAAAAAAGCAGGGTCTTTCTCAAGAAAAATTGGCTGAAAAGGCAGGGCTTCATAGAACGTATATCGGTATGATTGAAAGAGGAGAAAAAAACATAACATTGCTTAATATTTTTAAAATTTCTTCAGCGCTTGGCATTGAAATAGAATGCCTTTTTAAACAAAAAAGTTATTAAGGAAAAAATATTATGAACATTGGTAAATTAAATGAAGAATTGGACAAGTATCTCAAAGAACATAAAATAAAAAAATCACCAATTGAAATAAAAAGTTTAAAAAAACACACGAAGGCTTCAGAATATTATGTTCATATTGTCTTTCATTATTATCAAGATGACAAAAAATGTGAAAGATGGGAAGGATGGATTCCATATCACAATAGACGAGCAGGGATAGACATTAATGATGAATCCGAACTAATTGAGTACCTTGTATCTATTTATCCGTTGCTAAAAAAAGAAACAAGAAGCGAGTGGTATGACAAAGAAGAAAAATTATGGATCAACAAACACAGTAAAAGAACGATAACAAAAGCATATTTTGACAATATGACACAAGCGGGAAAACTTGGGCAATGGGCTTGTAGAAAATGTGTCGATAAAACAACAAAAAGCACAAATAATGCACGTAGAATTCAAGATATTAAAGAAATGGGCTATACAACAGCCACAAGCACAAGATTTTGTGCGTCTTGCAAAGAAAAGACAACGCATGACTTGTTGCTTCCATTAGAAAGGGCCAAGCCCACCGGATACGAAACATGGAGTAGCAAGCTAAGAGAAAAAATTATGGAGGCGTTGAATTATTATGATGTTTACGAAGATAGATTTGTTTCAAAACACGCACATTTGTTACCCGATCATAAATTTCCAGAAATACGCTGGGATGCAGATACGAAAGAAATTAATGCGGAAGATATGTCAAACGATGAAATCGTTGCAAAATTTCAGTTAATGACAAACCAACGAAACGAACAAAAACGAGAAGTTTGCAGAACGTGTTATCAAGATGGAAAAAGGGGGTACCTTTTTGGGATTAAGTATTTTTACAAAGGTGATGAAAATTGGCCAGATGGTATTCCAAAAACCGGGAAAAAGGCAGAAGAAGGATGTGTCGGATGTGGATGGTACGATATAAAGGAATGGAGAAAAAACTTAAATAAATTACTTTCTTAAAAAAATTATGTAATTTTAATACTCTTTAATTTGTATTTGTATTCTACATCCACTCCACCACTTTGGCCACCTCTTCGGCCACGAAGCATTTGACGGGGGTTTGGAAGGTCGGTTTTTTGGGTACGACGGCTTTGGTGAAGCCGAGTGTGTGGGCCTCTTTGAGGCGCTGTTCAAGCTGGGAGACCTCCCTGATGTCGCCAATAAGGCTCACTTCACCCAAAAAGAGGCTCTCGTTACTTAGCGGGCGGTTGCGAAAAGAGCTGATAATGGCGGCAATAATGGCCAGGTCGGCGGCGGGCTCTACGATGCGGATGCCCCCGGCGATGTTGACGAAGACATCGTACTGGGCAAAGGGGAGATCGAGCTTTTTTTCCAGCAGTGCCAACAGCATGGTCAGGCGGTTGGCGTCAAAGCCGGTGGCGGAGCGCTTGGGGTGGCCGTAGCCGCTTTCGCTCACCAACGCCTGCACTTCGATCACCAGCGGGCGGGAGCCCTCCATGATGACGGTGACGGCACTGCCGGCCTTGGGTCTGCCCCGGCTGAAGAATTTGGCGGCGATGTTTTTGGCGCTGGCAAGCCCCCGGGGCGTCATCTCGAAAATCCCCACTTCGCTGGTGGAGCCGAAGCGGTTTTTAAAGGCCCTCAGCATTCGGATCTCCCGCGAGGCGTCCCCTTCAAAATAGAGCACGGTATCGACCATATGCTCCAGCACCCGCGGGCCGGCAATAGCGCCCTCCTTGGTGATATGGCCGATGATAAAAACGGGAATCTGCCTCTCCTTGGCTAGGCGCATCAGCTCAAAGGTAATGGCCCGCACCTGCGTCACACTGCCGGGAGCGGAAGGGATCTCTTCGGAGTAGAGTGTTTGGATGGAGTCGATAATGAGCAGGTCGTAACGGCCCGCTTCCACTTCGCTCTTGATGGCTTCCAGGCGAATCTCTCCCAGCAGGTAGAGGTTTTCGTTACCGGCACCGAGACGGTCGGCCCGCATCTTGATCTGGCCGTCCGACTCTTCGCCGCTGACATAGAGCACCCGTTTGCCCGCATGGGCCAGGTTGCCGCCGATTTTGAGCAGAAGCGTCGATTTGCCGATACCCGGGCTTCCGCCTATAAGCACCAAAGAGCCCGGCACAATGCCGCCGCCAAGCACCAGGTCCAGCTCCCTGTCGCCGCTGGAAAAGCGGGTGACTTTGTCGGCCTCGACCTCCGTGATGGGGCGGGCCTTGGCCCGGGCGGGCACAGCCGTTTTGGCCAGCGCCTTTTGTTGCTCGGCGCTTAGCTCTACAAAACTCTCCCACGCCCCGCAGTTGGGGCATTTCCCCATCCAGCGGGGGCTTTGCATACCGCAGGCCTGACACTCAAAAAGGCTCTTTTTTTTGGCCATGCGCTACTCCGCCAGCAGGCGGGTGTCGTAGCTTTTGAGTACGTGACCCTCCTTGGCCAGTATCTCAAACCTGTCGCCCAGGGTATTGACCTGAATACGGTAGGTTTCGCCCGTGCTCCGCTCGGTGACAAAGTGTTTGGAGAGCAGGTCAAACCCGTCGGCGTCCAGCAGGGCTTCGAGTTTGGCGCGCTGGGCGTCGGTGAGGTTGTGGGCGTCGACGCCGTGGGGCGCCTCCTGGGTCTGCTCCACGTAGATGGCGTCCAAGATGGTGTTGACAAAGGCGGACGCGTCAAAGGGAATGAGGTCTTCGGCCTTTTCGCCCACGCCCACGTAGTAGATGGGCAGTTTCAGCTCGTCGGCGATGCTAAAGAGCGCGCCCCCCTTGGCGGTGCCGTCAAGCTTGGTGATGATGATGCCGTCAATGTCGATCATCTCTTTAAAGGCCTTGGCCTGGTTGACGGCGCTGGTGCCCTGGGTGCCGTCAAGAATGAGGATTTTGCGATGCGGCGCGCCTTCGTAGGCCTTGTGGCAGACCCGCACGATCTTCTTGAGCTCTTCGGAGAGGTTCTTTTGGGTGTGCAGGCGACCGGCGGTATCAATAATGACCCGCTCAAACCCTTTGGCTTTGGCGGAGCTGATGGCGTCAAACGCCACCGCCGAGGGGTCGTGGCCCTGCTTGGTGTAGACAATGGGCACATCCAGCCGCTCGGCCCAGCTTTTGAGCTGTTCGATGGCGGCGGCCCGGAAGGTGTCGGAAGCACCCAGCAAGACTCTTAGGCCCTCTTTTTTATAGCGTTGGGCTAGCTTGGCGATGGTGGTGGTCTTGCCCGCGCCGTTTACCCCTACAATCAGCTCCACAAAGGGCCTCTCGTCTGCCGGCTCAATGCGGGGGACGTCGTAGGTGAAGGTGGAAACCAGCGTGTTGTAAAGCTGGAGCCGGGTCACCTGTTCGGGCAGGGAGTCGATGACGCGTTCAACCAGCTCATAGGCCACGTCGGCTTCAAGCAGAAGGTCTTCAAGCTCCTCTTTGCTCACCTTCTCCCGTTTGACGGGGGCGCTCTCCTCAATACGCTCGACTGTTTTTTTCAACCCCTTTTTAAAAAAGGAGAACATCACTTCACCTCCCTAAGCGCCTCTTTGATGTCGCTTTCAATCATCTCTTCGGGCACCAGCCCTACGTAGTGGCGGAAATATTTGCCTTTGACAAAGAGCACCATAAACGGAATGGTGAAGTTTTTGGGCTGGTGCAACAGCTCCATCACCCGGTTGGCAAAAAGCATATTGTCAGGGGCGTTGGAGACAAAGTAGTTGATGCCGTGGCCCTCGATAAAGCGTTTGAGTTCGGCCGGGTGTTTGCTCTCTACCAGTACCCCCATAATCTTGAGTTTTTTAGGATATTTTTTTTGAAGGTCGGCCAGGTGGGGAATCTCGGCCCGGCAGGGGGGGCACCAGGTGGCGAAAAAGTCAATCAGCACCGCCGATTCGCTGACGTTGAAATCGACCCCCTCATCCGTCACCTCGGCCGTGACGGCCTGGGTGTCGCTTTTGAGCGTAAAACGGCTGGGAAGAACAGCGGTAGCCGGTTTTTCGGCGGTTTTGGCGCCGTTTTGGGGGCGTTCTTTGTCGCCGCAACCGATAAAAAGGGCACCGCAAACCATGAGCG
>JAMOMS010000279.1 GCA_027067015.1 Campylobacterales bacterium
CTTTTGGATATCTATCGGGAGCCGGTCATCAACTCCCCGCTTCAAGCACCGGTCGTATTGGCGGATGAGGAGCACGAAAAGCTCAAAAAATCGTTTCATCGCCGCTCTATGCTCTTTTTGGTATCCGCCCTTCTTCTCTTTCTTACCGTCGGTGGCACTATTTTTTATAATATGCGCTACCTGCACGAAACCGTCGGAACCGTTACCGGCAATGTCCTCCCTATCCACGCACCCGTCGCGGGTAAAGTTGCGAAAGTAACCGTCAAAGAGGGCCAAAGCGTAACGCCGGGCACCCTGCTCTTCTTGCTGGACGACACCCTCATACGTCAAAAAATCGCCTCTTTGCAAGCGAGGTTGGAAGAGGTACAAAAAGCCATCACCCTCACGCAATCTAACGAGCGCACCGTTTCTCAACCGTCCCACCTTAGCCCGGATGTGCCCATGCCTGCCGAGATACCTTTACTACGGGAAAAACTTATGCAACAGGAGCAGGCGTTGGCCGATGCCAAAGTGCTTTTTCAAAAGCATCTCATCGATAATACAGCCCTTCAAGCCCTTCAAGATCAACGCGACAAAACTTCGGCCAAACTGCAAACCCTTTTACAACGCTATCATTTGGCCCGCCAACGTCTTAGCGTTTCCCATCCCGTTAAAAAGCCGGATCCCACCCGTCTTCTTGGCACCATCACCAATCTAAAACTCAAAATCGCCGACGCCAAACGCGATCTGGAAAACCGACGCATCTACAGCCCCGCAGGAGGGCAAATTTATGCGTTAAACATCAAACCGGGCGAATGGATAACCCCTTCACGGGCCGTCATGGCCATTCAAACTCCCGCGCGTCCCTTCATTCTGTGCCAAGTTCCCAGTCAGGTCGCTTCCGATCTTAAGATCGGAATACCGGTAGAGTTCTACTCCCCCTCTTTGCAACAGAAATTTAAAGGCACCGTCAAGGCCATCGGAGAACTGGCTATCAATCCCTCCGCCACGCCAGAAAGTGAGATCGCGTATAATATGGTGCCCATCAAAATTGAGCCGACCAACCCGCTCACTCTACCGCTTAATGAACGGGTAAAAGTTTGGATTCACCGTCCGCTCGATCTCTTTTCAAGCTTTTAAACCATGGTTAAGCGTTTTGGTCGACTCTTTGCGCTTAAATCATACATTGCGCCGCTTCTGTTTTACGGGAGTTTGGCCACGCTTATTATCTACTGGGAGTGGCCCTATGTCAAAGAGGTTAAGCATGGGGTCTTGATAACTATCGGCCTTTTTGTCGCCTGGCGATACGGTTGGATGGTTCTTAACTATCTTCGGGCATTCATCTACGCCACCTACTATTATCCGCACCTTCAGCGACAAATACGTACTATTCCATTGCAGAAGCGCTACCCAGATCACATTTATTTTCTGATTCCCTCCTATAAAGAGGAGCCGTGGATCAGCGCCGAGACGTTTCGTTCTATCATGAGCGAACTGCAAACCGTTCCCAGTCATGCCACACTCATCGTCTCAACCTCGGGCGATCCCGCCGAAGAGGATATTATTTACCAAACCTGCCGGGCCCACCTGGCGTTTAAAAAATGTGAACTGGTCTTTCAAAAACAGTCTCACGGCAAACGAATCGCCATGGGGCACGGTCTTAGAGCCATCGCGCGCCGATTTCATAAAAAGCCCGGAGAGAGTTCCGTCACCGTCATGATGGACGGGGACAGCTATTTGGAGAAGGGGTTTTTGCAAAAAACCCTGCCCCACTTTAGCATTGACCCGTCACTGGGCGCACTCACGACCAATGAGACCGCCTATATCAAGAGCCGCTCTGGCTGGTATCGTGACTGGTTTGCGCTTAAATTCGGCCAACGCCATATTCTTTTCCAATCCCATGCCCTCTCCGGCAAGGTTTTGACCCTTACCGGACGCCTCTCTATCTACCGAACCAACCTTATTGTCGAAGAAGGATTTATCTCTCGTATCGAAAACGATACGATCACTTCGCCCCTTCACGGGAAATTTCGCTTCCTAATGGGCGACGACAAAAGCACCTGGTATCACCTACTGGCGCAAGGAACCCGCATGATCTATGTACCTGACGCCGTTTGTTACTCATTAGAAAGCAGAGACGGCGGTTTTTTTGAGATCAGCAGGTCTCTCTCCTACCGCTGGTACGGCAACACGTTAAGAAACTCCATGCGCGCCCTTGCGCTTGGACCTCAACGTATCGGAAGTCTCTTTATCTGGTGGGCCGTTTTGGATCAGCGTATCTCTATGTGGACCTCCTTGGTGGGCATTACCGGCGCCGTTACCCTGGCCCTTTTTCAATCTTTCCATTACCTTATATTTTACATCGGTTGGATCACCTATATACGCCTTTTCCAGATGGGTGTTATCACGCTTGGCGGACACCCCGTCTCATGGCGTACGCTTCCGCTTATGCTCTACAGTCAATGGATCGGCGCGCTGGTAAAAATCAAAGCGCTCTATCACCTTAATGATCAAAAATGGTCCAAAGGCAAGACCGTCCAACACGCCCAGGATGCTATCGCGCCCATTCGCCATCCTCTTTTTGCTTTTATGCCCGATATGATGATGGTAACCAGTTTTATCTTCTTTATTTATATCATTCTTTTAACCCACCACGCCGTCTCTCTCCCGCATCTTCCCTTCTTTTCGCCGCTCTACGCGGATGCCAAACGTCCCACGCATATTGACGCGCTTCGCTACGGCATCATACCTAATGACCACCGTGACGACGCGCCGGCACTGCAAAAACTGATCCAAAATGCGCCCGATAACGCCGTCATTCACCTACCTGCCGGAACATTGGATCTTTATTCGCCTCTTGTCATTCGCCGCAGTCATATCACTTTAGAGGGAGCGGGAAAAGAGAAAACCCGTTTGCTTTCACACCTCACCACCCAGGCCCAAGCCGTTATCTCCATTGAGGGTAAACGGCTCCATCGAATCGGCACACTGCTTAAGAGTACGCAAACAGGCGATACCGTGATAGAGGCGAACCTTACCCAAGCGCCCCTCTCTCCTTGGCTTTTACTCAGACAACCCAATGACGACGCTTTTTTGAGCCAACTCGGGTCTCGTCGATGGCATAAACGCTATCCCTATCTGCGTCAAGAGATTGTGCCCTATGTGCAAAAGCGGGAGCATCACATTCTATTGGGTCAACAGCTCCTCACCCCCTTGCAAAAACAAAAGAGCGAAATCTTCACGCTCTTACCCGTCACCCATGTTACCTTAAGAAAATTTACCGTTATCCAAGCTATTCCCCATCACCGCATAGAGGAGGCCCAATGTCGATATGAAAATCTTTTTCCTAACTACCGCGTCGATCTTATTCGCCTACAATGGACGGCACACTGCAAAATCAAAGAGCTTGTTCTTTTGCATGCCGGTCGCCATGCATTAAACCTCGATGGCAATTACGGCATTGAAGTCAAAGATATCACGGTAGACGGCGCGTGGAATAAAGGGAAAAAAGGGAACGGTTATATCAAAATCGCACGAACCTTCCATTCGATATTTGAAAATATCACGGCCAACCGCATTCGACACCTCACCATCCAGTGGAGCAGTGCCGGTAATCTCTTGAGCCGTTTGCATCTTGGCGTGGATATCAATTTTCACGGCGGATACTCCCATGACAATACCGTCACCGATGTAACCTTTCACATTCCTCCCTGTCACAGATGGCAAAAAGGAATTACCACCACCCCGCCGGATGCGCAATGGGCACCGCCGGACGGCCCCCGAAACCGAGTGGAGTCAGTCCGTTTCCAGTAGCGCCGAGGGCTCCTTTTGAGCCAGCAGGGAGAGGCTATACAGGTCGCTTAACGCCTCAAAACGCATCTCCATCAGTTCACGAAGCCGGTCCAAATAGCGGCTGACCAACTGCTCTTTGCGCCGGTACAATCCTCTCATATAGGGAGCGTACCGACTCTTTTCAATCTCCGTCAGCTCTTTTAACGAAAGCCCAATCTCTTCCAAACGCCTTTTCAAAGCCCTTATGCGTCTTTGATGATAGAGAAAATCCGCCCTTCGATCCTCAAAATCCTCACGACGCATCTTTTCCTCTTGCGTCTCTCTTTGAAGAATTTTGCCGTAATACAGGTTATCCAGCCGCTCCGTCTCATCATCGACAAAGAGCGGGATTTTGGCATCAAAACCGACAAGCGCCTGATCCTGATTGACATAAAGGTTTCGATATCCGGCATACAGGTTTAGCCGCAAACGGTCACCCCAACGCTCCCATAACGGTCGCATACGCGTCAGGTTCTGCTCATACCCTTTGGCAGGCGTCGGAGTACCAAAAAGCGATGCCGTGGGGCGTAACGTGACGCTCTCGCACCGGGCGAATAGACGCCAAACATTCAGGGGCATCTTCTCTCTCGTCTTCGCGTTATACCAGGCCAGTTTGTCTTCACTTTCGCGTAGCGATGCGTTTATATCACGCAGATCAAAGCGTGTCAACGCGCCTTCTTCATACGCCTTTTTCGCCTCTTTATATAAATAGCGATAAAAAGCGTATCTGATCCCTTCCATCTCTTTTTGCGCTTCATACCGATAACGCTTCAGCTGGCTTAAAAGTTCTCGCTTTCGCATAAACATCTCATATTTTCGATCGTTCCAGCGGCGCCACAACGACCGTTTGGCAATAAGTTCTCGCCGATGCTTGGCCTCCATATACCCGTCTTTAAAAAGATCCCACTCCAATCGTACATCATAGGAAGTATCATGGTTGATCGAGTCATATCCAAGATTGTTACGAATGTACCACCCGGTTTGCCACGCCGGCGAAGCAGGCTTGAAATCGGAGGATTCGGTGGGGTGGAATGAGAAAAGCTTCTTCTCTTTTGCGTCGCTTTTTAAACGCAATAGAAGGATGCTGTCTAGATCCAATCTTTTCTGCGCACCCTCCGTGACCAATCGGCTTTGCGAATCATCTAAGATAGGCGTTTTGGGTGGCTTGGGCAATATCCCGTGATAGGGCGTCGCCTTTTCACATTGGGTTAAGCGGGCCGAGGGGTAACGACTTTGAAGTAGAGGCAAAAGAAGCCTGGCCTCCTCCGCCTTCTCAAAGTGTCCCGAATAGACGCTTAAACGACCGTCTTTTTCCAATTTAAAAGAGCTCTCGGGCAAACGTTCCAAAACCTTTTTTATAGTAGGAGTATTCTCTTTTGTGTAAGCCCACTTCCCTATATAAAGACAGTAAGGCGCACCCTGCGCAAATCCAAACGCTAAAAAACTGAAAAACACAATTTTTTTCAACTCAAAACCTTGTTTTTTATAACAGTCTATATTATAATATTAAAGCGATTATATCAAAATCAAGGTAGTTTCATGAGGCACTTTTCAAAAGTTCAAAAAGCGACAACGATAGCGACTATGCTGTTTTTATCCCAGAATCTCTGGGGTAACTACTGCATCCAACTCTCATCCGCGCCACTTAGCCAAAAAGATATGTTAATCAGACAGGTTCAAAACGGTACATTTCACGGCCTTCCGCTTCTACGCGTCGAACAGCGCGGCGACCTGGCCGTTGTGCGCGCCGGTGACTTCCCGAGTTATTCACAAGCCATGCGTTA
>JAMOMS010000280.1 GCA_027067015.1 Campylobacterales bacterium
GGGTGCCGTCCAAAATAAGTTCAGGTGTCCTGGGCGCTTTGGTACGCTCTTTTTTTTGAGGTTGCGCCTTTTTATTTTTAGGTTGCAAGGAGACGATTTTGTAGGGAATATGACGACGTTTTAAAATGCTGATGGTCTGCTCCATCTCAGACAATGAGTCGGTTTCATTGCAAAGAAGGCGGTAAAAGCCGTGATCTTTGTCGATTTTGCAATTAAGTCCCGTTCTTTCTAAATCATCTTTGCGGTTTTGAAGATCGTCCAAAAAATCCGGTAACACGCGGTCAACTTCAAACGTGACATGCAAAGGTCCCGCGATACTTTGGCCAGCATAGAGTGACAAGATGGCGCCGATGGCGCCAAAGCGGCTTTTGAAAGAGTGTTTCATCCCGTATAACCTTCCGTTACCCCTCAAATAGAGGGGTTAGCTTTTAGCGTTTTGATGGTGTTTACGTCTAAAGAGCCCCAAGAAGAGGCGCAGTACCCAGACAATAAAGAGCAATCCTACGATTGCGGCGGCAATATAGACATACGGATGCATCTGTAGCCACAAGGCGGCTGTGTCGATCCAATTGAGTTTGGAAAGGATATATTTGTCTTTGATATTGAATGAGAGCCCCTCTTCTTTGGCATGATTATAAAGAACCAGGTCTCCGGCAATATAGTGGCGGTTGGAGTAGCGATAGATGGATTCAATACCGCTTTTGAGACATTTGGCGGTTGAAGCCGTAAACATTTGGACAACTTTATCCGCATTAAAGGGAGAGCGTGCCAACTGGACAATGAGCGTGCCGTCAACAAAATTCTCTTCATCCATCACGGTTTTGTAGCGGTATTTGGTGAGACGATCATCATCGAGGATATTTTGTTCATCAATAAACTTTTTGATAAACGGATAGGTTTTTCTCAGACTGTCACCGCTAAATTGGATGGGCATATCTTTGCTCAGTGCCTGAATGGCAGGATCGCTGATGGTACCAAAGACGACAATATGCTTTTGTTTCTCTTTTTCATCCAGACGATCGGTAATGGTGAGGTAGTAGGGATACTCCTGCAGTGACTCGCTAAGCAGGAAAATAAAGTCCATCGCGGCGCCAAGCGTATCGCGCTGTTTGTCGGCAAGATAGATCACGGTGTCTTGCAGGTCGGGGTAGATAGAGTAGGGGTACTCCGCGTCACGCACATACTCCAAATAGGGCATCTCTACCCACTTTTTGGCCTTGGGGAAGACAAAATAGGAGTCATCCATCACGGTAGCTACGAGATTTTCGGTATTAAAGACTTCGCACGGCCCTTTTTTGAGAGGAATGAGCGAGAAGTCAATGTGCATCTCGTTTTTACCCCGTGCCAAAAGATAGGAAGGGATACGAATTTTTTTGGTGAGGTCAATCAGCAAATTGGCGGGAGAGGCGCTTTGGCTCTCTTTTGCCCCTTTAAGGACGTCGACCTGATAGGCAAATTGGTCGTTAAGGAAAAAGTTGGCAACCGAATCTTCCCGAATGACAGAAGGAAAGACATAGTGAAGTTTGGTCTCAATAAATTTTTTGGGATCTATGTAATCGTCAGGATAGAGTTTGAAATTAAGTTTGATGTTTTCAGGATACCAACCTTTAAGAAGTTTGGTTTTGTATCCCAACTCGTCAAAATAGATCTTTTTGCCGGTCGGCAAAAAGTTTTTGGCTGTATAAGCTTCTGCGGGAGCGGGCAATATGACATTGCCGATATCAAGTCCCTGCCGGCTATAGACAGTAAGATCTTGTTTGAAAAGGGCGTAAAGCGCTTTTTCGTAGTTTCCGTTTTTGGGTGAAATGACAATGATGCCCTTTGAGACGTCAAGAGGGTTTTGGATTACGTTGATATCATGTTGAAGTTTTTCGGAAAGATAAAGACTTTCACTCATATGGTGACGTCTATGATATTCGGCATAGGTGTAAAGCTGACGAACCTCTACGGCATCAAGCGGGCGGTTATAGACAAGAAGCTGGTCAAACATGGCGTGGGCGTTATGGGCGTTATCCATGGCGATACCGCCAAGTGCGGCGCTGTTTTCTAATGAGACGCCTCTGTTTGCGACATCTCCGTAAAGGGCTCTAAGGTCTTGCAACTCACCGTCAATAAAGAGGCGGCTGTTTTCAAGTGATGTGTTGTCAAATTGGGCGACAATATGGTACCAGCGGTCAGACTTTAGCCGATACTTGGTGCCGAAAAGATTGCCGCTTCCGGTTGTAAAGCCAATCTTCTCACCCTTTTGGATCAGCGCGTAAGCGCCAAAAGAGAAGAGGGTGTTTTCCGATGAGGCATCCGGTTTGTACCACATGGAGACGGTCACAGCCTGGGAGCCGTTAAGCGGAAGGTTGGAAAAGTTTACTTTTCCGCCGCGAAGCTGTAGGCTTTCGCCGGTCATGGCGCCTTTTTGGGTAAAGGAGACGCCTTGCTCGGAGGGTTCAATGGCGATGTGATCGCGATTGATCCACGCTTCGCATCCGCCGTTATTAAAGTAAACCGAGAGGATCGGTTCGGTTGCGCCTGTCAAATAGAATTTGCCGTAGTTGGCGCGGAGTATCTCTTTGGCCCTTTCGGGAGAGGCGATAATGACGTTATGTTTGGTGTTATCAAGTTTTGATGAGAGATCAAAGTGGGTCAAACGGAACTGAAGCATATTGCCGATGGCGGCGGTGACCATGGCGTATCTGTGAAGGGTTTGATTGTCGGGATCTTGGTCAATTAGATAGTGCACCGGCGTGGTGTCATACTGTTTTTGGTCAAACATGAAGTTGGGAATAGCCGAAACCGACTCGGGAAGAGGTTTGGGACGCACAACCAGCTCAAGGTAGCTGTTTTGAAGATCCAGCTCGGTCCATAAGGTTGAGTGGGTCCCGTCTTCACACTGAAGCGTGTAGTGCATGATCGCTTCAAACGAGAGCTTGTTTTGACTTTTGAATAGCTTGGGGTCGATACTGAACTTGATGCCGGTTTTTACGTATTCGTCCAGTTTGAATTGGGAGACAACCTTGTCGTTAAAAAGGACGACACCGGCAGAGAGGTTGTTTAACAAAAGCGTTGAGGGGACATAGCGAATATAACCGCCGGCTTTAACCAGTTCCCATTTATCGGGAAGCGGGAAATCGATGGTGTAGCGGCCGTCAACGCCGCGTACGCGAATGGTGTTACGGTTGAGGTTGAGGTAATTCATGTGAATACGCAAAACCTTATACCCCTCCGGGGTCGTGTCAACTTCAATGGGGCGTTGCGGAACAACCGGGCCGGCTTGAAGGCCGAGTAGTAGGGCGAAAAAGAGTAGCAGTGCTCTCACGTTATATCCTTCCTGTAATGTAGTTTTTAAATTGGTGAAATGTTACGGCATAAGCCTGCTTGAGCATGGCGTTTTTGTAGCCTTGCCGTACGATATAAAAGAAACTTTTTAGCGGATTCATAATTGGCTTTCTCTTTTCAATCTCACTCCATTTGGTGGTGTTGCCGTATATGAGCTGAATCAGCTTTTGCCTGACGGGAATGTTATGATAAATATCATCAAAAACAAATATAATATGTTCTCCCCAGCCGTAAGTTCTTAAAAAATTGGCCGGTATTTCAAAAGGTTCACCTTCGATGTCGGCGATTTCGATGGTGATCTTATTGGCTTCCTTAAGATACTGTTCGATCTTTTCTGACGGCCGATCGGGGCGGA
The DNA here is from genome assembly GCA_027067015.1 of Campylobacterales bacterium. Taxonomy (GTDB): domain Bacteria; phylum Campylobacterota; class Campylobacteria; order Campylobacterales; family Hydrogenimonadaceae; genus Hydrogenimonas. The sequence continues at coordinate 3,686 of JAMOMS010000280.1, forward strand.
TGTTGATCCCCTTTTCACTAATGTCTTCTATAATTCCCGATAAACTTCGGTTATCGTAGATGATACGTGCTCTTGTTTGCAGGGGAACACGCACGTATCGTCGATACTCATGCTTCTCGCTCACAACTCCCAACGCGGCAAGTAGCAGAAGAAAGTTTAAAAGGTTCCATGCCGATGTCATAAGAATAACACCGGTCTCTTGCGGATAGTATATATAACGGTAGATTGCAAAGACAAATCCAAGGGCTACCAATGTAAAGAGAATGACAAAAACCGTTGCAAGGTTTGAGACATGATCCTCGATGGTTTCAATCCCTTTGGGTGTCACTTTAAACTTGGGCTCCTTGGGATTTTTCAAAACGGATAGAATCGCCGGTAGGGTGAAAAACGATAGAACCGTTTCGTATAGTTCCGAAAAGAATGGGTTACGCACTTTTGCATATAAAAAATAGGACATGAGAATGGCCATGAGCATATGGGGAATGACATAGGCGACCATCTCCATGTTGTTGGCGTTGTAGATCTTGAGTCCAAAAAAGAGATACAAAAGGGGCGCGATATAAAAGATAACCCGTGAATAGGCGAAAAACCAGAAGAAACTGGCGGCGGTGTAACTAAGCCTTTGATACCAACGTAACCCCTTTGAAAAAATGGGATTTTTTAGCAAAAATATCTGAATCATGCCCTGGGTCCAGCGGATTCTTTGTAGAACAAGCGCTTCGAAGGTTTCGGTTTGCAGGCCGCGAATCATCGGCTCATCCACATAGATACTTTTGTATCCTTTGTCGTGAAGCTTAATAGCCGTTTCTGCGTCTTCAGTGACCGTTTCACCTGCAATTCCGCCCAGCTCATCGATATGTTTGCGTCTTAAAACGGCGGCAGAGCCGCAGAAGAAGGCGCTGTTCCAAAAGTCGTTACCCAGTTGAATCTTTTTATAGAACATATCGTTTTCGCTGATGGCGGTATCACCCATGTAGAGGTTGCGTTCGATCGGATCGGGGTTGTAAAAAGCGTGGGGTGTCTGGACCAGAAAGACTTTGGGATCTTCGATGAACCAGCGTACCGTTCTTTGCAAAAACTGTTTGGCGGGAATATGGTCGGTATCCAAAATCAGCACCAGGTCGCCATCGATCTTTTTGAGGGCGGTATTGAGGTTGCCCGCTTTGGCGTGTTCATTCTTTTCACGGGTCATATAAACGGCGCCGACCCAGTCACAAAATTTTTTAAGCGACTCGTGTCGCTTTTGCGCCTCCTTGGCTTTAACGGGATCGGGGTCGCGGCGTTTTTGCTCGGTGCCGCCGTCATCAAGGAGGTAGACGGTGAACCGATCTTTGGGATAATCCAGCGCCAACGCGGCCAACACCGTGTTTTCTATAATGTTTTGCGGCTCGTTATAGGTAGGAATAAGCACATCCACTTTGGGCAGTTTCTCAGGCGGTATGCCGGAGAGATCTTTTTTCTCCCGTTTGAGAATGTCGATGGTCGTAAAAATGCCAAGAAGGTAAATAAGAATCGCAAAAAGTTCAGCCGTATAGAGCAATATGGCACCGATGAAGTCGAAAAAGCCCTCATAGGTTAAAGACTCAAACGTACGCCACCATAAATAGCGTAGTACTATCACCACGGCCAATGCTTTCACAAAGAGTTCCAACCACTTGGGCAGTTTCTCAAACGGCAAGACCAGCAAAACCACGCCCACGCCGAAATAGCCGATAAACATTTGGGTTTGAATGCTGTAGTGGGCGCTAACCAGAATATAAAGAATAAGTAAAACCGCGCCCCAAAGCAGATATTTCATGATGGGGTTTTGTGCCAAGAAAGAGAGGGGGGTGCTCTCCTCTTTTCTTTTGGCTTGTCGGGTAGAGACAGATGTACGATTCAT
>JAMOMS010000281.1 GCA_027067015.1 Campylobacterales bacterium
AGGTGGCCCTTCATATATGGATGGCCCGACGCCTTGGCATCTGGCAGTCGCTGATTGCGGCGTTTGGGAAGCTAAGATCCCAACAGGAGAAGATCCAAACCGAACTGCGCACCTTCCACGGCGCCTTCTTGCCGGCGGTGCTGGGCAACTCCACGGCCCAGCTCGCCGCTTTCGTGGACACCTGGCTGGCCTCTTTTCTCAACAGCGGCGCCATTAGCCACCTCTTCTACGCCAACCGCCTTTTCCAGCTTCCGCTGGCACTCTTTGCCACGGCGGCGGCCACGGCCCTCTTTCCCTCCGTCACCCGGGCGCTCAAAGCCGGCAGGGTTCAAGAGGCCGTCACCGCCTCCCGCCGCGCTTTCGCCCTTTTGCTGGGACTTCTGGGCGGCGCGACGGCGGTGACGCTGGTACTGCATACCGAAATTGTCAAACTCCTCTTTGAGCGGGGGGCTTTCGGTACGGCCGACACCAAAGAGACGGCGCTTATTTTACTGGGCTACATCGCCGGGCTCCTGCCTTTCGGGCTGGCCAAGCTTTTCTCTTTGTGGCTCTATGCGGACAACCGCCAGAAAGAGGCGGCAATGATTGCCTCCAAATCCCTGGGTGTCAACATCGCACTCTCTTTGCTCCTCATCGCCCCGCTGGCCGCCCCCGGGCTGGCACTGGCCTCCAGCCTGGGGGGCTGGGTGCTCTTTTGGCTCACCCTCAAGGCGGTGGGAGGAGAGAGGGTTTTGGATATAATGCGCTCCAAATATATCCCCCACGCGTTAGGGTTTACGCTGTTTAGCGCCCTTACGGCCTGGGGTATCAAGGCGGCACTGCATGGTTATTTATGATTCGGTTTCAAAACGCAAACGCCCTTTTGAGCCCGTCAAAGCGGGAGAAGCCCGTATCTACGTCTGCGGCCCCACGGTCTACGACGACGCCCACCTGGGCCACGCCCGAAGCGCCGTGGCCTTTGACCTGCTCAGGCGCACCCTGAAGGCGCTGGGCTACAAGGTCACCTTTGTGAGCAATATCACCGACATCGACGACAAGATCATCCAAAAACACCTCCAAAGCGGCGAAAGTGTCGAAAGCATCACCGAGTATTACACCCGCCGCTACAGGGAGGATATGGCGGCGCTGGGCGTTTTGCCGCCCGACATCGCCCCCAAAGCGACCCAATCGCTTGACGCCATTGAGCGCATGGTCCAAACCCTGCTAAAGAATGGGTTCGCCTACCAAAGCGACAACGGCATCTGGTTTGACACCGCCAAAGACCCCGACTACTGCACCCTCTCGCACCGTTGCGGCGACGAGGAGGAGGTGCGCGCCCGTATCGAGCACGAAGAGGGCAAGCGCCACAGCCGGGATTTCGCGCTCTGGAAAGCGTGCAAAACAGAAGATGTCTGCTACGACTCCGCTTTGGGACGGGGACGACCTGGGTGGCATATCGAGTGCTCGGCCATGATCGCCAAGCACCTGGCCTACGAAGAGGGCGAATACCAGATCGATATCCATGGCGGCGGGGCCGATCTCTTCTTTCCCCACCACGAAAACGAGTCAGCCCAGAGCCGTTGCGCCTCGGGCAGAAAACTGGCCAAATACTGGATGCACAACGGCTTTGTGCGCATTGACGGCGAAAAGATGAGCAAGAGTCTTGGGAACAGTTTTTTTATTAAAGACGCCCTCAAAATCTACGACGGCGAGAGTCTACGCTTTTACCTGCTCTCTACCCACTACCGGGCCGATTTCAACTTCAACGAAACAGATCTGCTCTCGGCCAAAAAGCGGCTGGACAGGCTCTATCGCCTAAAAAAACGGCTCTACGGCCAAAAAGCGGGTGAGGCGGACGCGGCTTTTAAATCGGCCCTTCTGGAGGCTTTGGCGGATGATCTTAACATCTCCAAAGCCCTGGCCGAGGTGGACGCCATGATCACGCAGGCCAACGAAACGCTTGACAACGACCCCAAAAACAAACCCGCCAAACGGGCCATATTGGGTAATATCAATTTCCTGGGTGACCTGCTTGGCATCGGCACACAGGATGCCTACCGCCGCTTCCAGCACGGCGTCGACGACACGACAAAAGAGCGGATCGAATCGCTCATTGCCCGACGCACCGAAGCCAAAAAAGCCAAAGACTTCGCCACAGCCGACGCCATAAGAGAAGAGCTAACAAACATGGGTATCCGCCTGATGGACACGCCCAACGGCACCGTCTGGGAGAAAGATGAGACGCTCTCAACCTCTTGTTAGACTCTTTTTTGTATAATCTAATCCAAAAAGGAGCGCCGTGATCGACTACCAACGCCTCAAACCCCTGCTTTTCAAGCTTGACCCCGAAACGGCCCACCATATGGTGGCCGGCGTCCTCAAAGGCGCCCAGCGTTTCGCGCCGCTCTTTTCTCTAATTCCCCACAAAAAGGTAGAGGACCCGCGCCTTACTCAGGAGCTCTTTGGGGTCCGTTTCCCCAACCCCGTGGGATTGGCGGCGGGATTTGACAAAGAGGGCGAACTGGTCGGCGCCATGGCCGAACTTGGATTCGGTTTTAGCGAAGTGGGCACCCTCACCCCCCGCCCCCAGCCGGGCAACCCGCGCCCGCGCATCTGGCGCCACATTGACAAAGAGTCTTTGCAAAACGCCATGGGATTCAACAACCGCGGCGCCGAAGCGGCCCGCGCCACCCTGCTGAGCCAGCGTCCGTTCCCCATTCCCGTGGGCGTGAATATCGGCAAGAACAAAACCACCCCCGAAAGCGAGGCGCTTAAAGATTATGAGCGGGGGCTAAGGACTTTCGGTGAGATCGCCGACTACCTGGTTATCAATCTCTCCTCCCCCAACACGCCGGGCCTTAGAGATCTGCAAAACGAAGCCTTCATCGGCGAGTTGTTTGCCATGGCCAAAGAGATAACCGACAAGCCCATATTGCTTAAAATCGCCCCCGATATGAGCGAAGAGACAGCGGTAAGCCTGTGCGTTAAGGCGGTTGAGGCGGGTGCTGAGGGCATCGTGGCCACCAACACCAGCATCGACTACTCGCTGGTTCCCGATCCCGTTGACCGGGGGGGCCTAAGCGGCCGGGTGATCCGCGAAAAGAGCTTTCAAATTTTCGAGGCCGTCGCCAAAGAGCTTTTTGGGCGCACGGTTCTGATCTCCGTGGGCGGGATCGACAGCGGGTATGAGGCTTTCCGCCGCATCAAGGCGGGGGCGAGCCTGGTGCAGGTGCTCACCGGCCTCGTCTACCGCGGCCCCGAACTGCCGGGTCTCATTAACCAAACGCTCCTGCACCTGCTGGAGCGCGAAGGCTTCAAAAACATCACTGAAGCGATCGGAGCCGACCGCAAATGAAACTGATCAAACTTTTCACTTTTCACTTTTCACTTTTCACTTTTTTTACAGGAGCCCTGATGGCAAGCTCTCTTCCCAAGTACTACACCCAAACCCTCCCCAACGGCCTGGAGGTGGTGGCCATACCTATGCAAAACGGCAGTGGGGTTATCACCACCGACATTTTCTACAAAGTCGGAAGCCGTAACGAGGTGATGGGCAAAACCGGCATCGCCCATATGCTTGAGCACATGAACTTCAAATCGACCAAGCATATGAAAGCCGGCGAGTTTGACCAGATTGTCAAGCGCATGGGCGGCGTGGACAACGCCTCAACGGGTTTTGACTACACCCACTACTTCATTAAGGGGGCCAGTCGCAACCTACAAAAATCGCTGGCACTCTTTGCCGACATGATGGCCAACCTCAAACTCAGCGACGAAGAGTTTCAGCCCGAGCGCAAGGTGGTGGCCGAAGAGCGGCGATGGCGCACCGACAACAACCCCACGGGCTACCTCTACTTCCGGCTTTTTAATAACGCCTACATCTATCACCCATACCACTGGACGCCCATCGGGTTTATGAAAGATATCCAAAACTGGACCATCGAGGATATCCGACAATTCCATCAAACCTACTACCAGCCCAAAAACGCCATCATTGTCGTCGCCGGCGACATAGAGCCCGAAGCGGTCTTTGAGGCGGCGAAAAAAGAGTTTGCCGCCATCCCCAACCACGGCGATATTCCAAAGGTTCACCAGGTCGAGCCCGAACCCGACGGCCCCAAACGGGTGGAGATCTTCAAAGAGAGCGAAGTGCAGATGCTGGCCATCACCTTTCCCATCCCCGACTTCACCCACCCCGACCAGCCCGCCCTCTCTGCGCTAAGCGAACTGCTAAGTTCTGGTAAAAGCAGTCGGTTGGTAGAGGAGCTGGTAGACAAACGCAAACTGGTCAACCAGCTCTACGCCTACAACATGGAGCTCAAAGATCCCGGCGTCTTTCTCTTTCTGGCCGTCTGCAACCCCGGCGTCAAGGCCGAAGAGGTCGAAAAAGCGATCTGGGAGCAGATTACGCAGATCAAAAAGAATGGCGTGAGCCAAAAAGAGTTACAAAAGGTAAAAGTCAATACCAAAGCCGACTTTATTTTCGGTATGGAAAACTCAAGCCAGGTGGCCGATCTTTTCGGCTCCTACCTGGCAAGAGGCGACATTTCACCACTGCTTCGCTATGAGGAGGCCATTGAGGCGCTCACCCCCGACGACATCAAGCGCGTCGCCCAGACCTACCTGCAAAAAGCGCGCAGTACTACCGTGATTTTACGCAAACGACCCGAAAAGAAAGAGGAGAAAAAAGAGCGATGAACCCTTCCATTACCGGCGCCATGACGGCGCTTGTCACCCCTTTTAAAAACGGCAAAGTCGACCACGAGCGTTTTGCCGCCCTGATTGAGCGGCAGATCAGGCACGGCATCGACGCGGTGGTGCCCGTCGGCACCACGGGCGAGAGCGCCACGCTCAGCCACGATGAGCATAAAGCCTGCATTGAGACCGCCGTGGCCGTCTGCAAGGGCACGCCCGTCAAAGTGGTAGCGGGCGCGGGCTCCAACGCCACCCACGAAGCGATCGACCTGGCCCTTTTTGCCCAAAAGGCGGGCGCGGACGCCATCCTTTCGGTCTGCCCCTACTACAACAAGCCGACCCAACAGGGCATTTACGAGCACTACAAGGCCATTGCCGAGGCGGTGGAGATTCCGGTGATGCTCTACAACGTCCCCGGCCGAACGGGGCTGGATATCGCCCCAGAAACCGTCTTCAGGCTTTTTGACGATATCCCCAATATCTACGCCGTCAAAGAGGCTACCGGCTCGATGGAGCGCGCCTTGATGCTGAAAGCCAAACGGCCCGACCTGGCGGTTATCAGCGGCGACGACGCCATCAACTACCCCATTATGGCCACCGGCGGCGAGGGGTGCATCTCCGTCACATCCAACCTCTTGCCTAACCGCATCGCCCACCTGGTACATTCCGCCCAAAAAGGCGATTTCGCTGGGTCCAAAGCCGTCAGCGACGCATTGTACGACATGAACAAGGTGATGTTTGTCGAATCCAACCCCATTCCCGTCAAGGCGGCCATGTACCTGGCCGGACTCATTGAGACGCTGGAGTACCGCCTGCCCCTGGTAGCGCCGAGTAGCGAAAATATGCGCCGTATTGAGGCGGTTTTAAAACAATACGATATT
>JAMOMS010000282.1 GCA_027067015.1 Campylobacterales bacterium
GATCGGCAGTGATTACCTGCGGGTGCGTATGGGTATCGGCAAGCCCGCATATAAATCGCAGGTTATCGACTATGTTTTGCACAATTTTGACCCCGATGAGCTTGCCGTACTGCCCGAGTGGATCGATCACGCCGCACAGGCCGCGCTGGCCCTGACCCGCCATCCTCCGGATCTCGTGGCTACCCGCTATAGCGTCAAAAAGCCTGCCTGGAGCCGGTCGTGAGGATGTTCAAATATATCGCGCGGATCTATCTGCGTTACTTTTTTATTATTACGTTCGCGCTTTCTTTTCTTTTCGCCGGGCTCGATTACCTTCAAAACGCCAACAAGCTGGCAGGTACCAATATCAAGGTACTCTACCTCTTCTACAAGGGGTTGTACGCCATGGAACTGCTGTTGCCCCTGAGCATCGTGTTTGCCATGATCGTTACCAAGATCATTCTCATCCGCTCCAACGCACTGCTCTCTTTTTACGCTTTTGGTTACTCCAAAAAGGCGGTTATCACACCGTTTTTGGCGGTGGCCACGGTTTTGACGCTGGGGTATGTGGGGCTTCACTTCACCTCTTTCGTAGACGCCGACCTCTCAGCCAAACGGTTGTTAAAAGGCAAAACCGGGACAGAACCCAAACGGGACCTGTTTGTCAAATATAACGACAGTTTTGTCTATATCGGGGAGTTGATCCCGCAAAAAAAAGAGGCCAGAAACATCCGGACGTTTCAGCTGAAAAACGGGGAACTTGTGCGGATTGTTCACGGCCAAGAGGCCTATTTCAACCGTGACCGCTGGGTGATTAAAGAGGCAAAAATTATTGACAAACCCTCTCCTCACGGTTTGGGAACCAGGGGATTTGTCACCCGGATCAAAAAAGATTTCGTGACGCTGGAAGGGTTTAAACCCGCCATTCTCACGTCGGTTTTTGAGGGCAAACGCTACTATACGATTTTGGCCGCCTATCAGGCCATTCAACTGCTCAAAGCGCAGGGATTGGAGACCCTGAAGGTGCGCAACCTCTTTTACCACCTGACCGTCACCCCCTTCTTTGCCGTCTTTTTGGTGGTCATTTTATTTGTCTTCATTCCTCCCTACGCCCGCAATCTTAATCTGGTGTGGCTTTCCTTCGTGCTGACCGGCATTACGCTCTTTACCTGGGGGATTCTCTACTTTCTCTTTAGAATCGGCCGTACCGGTGTCATTCAACCGGAGTTCGGTACGGTGGCGGTGGTGAGCGTGCTGGGGCTTGGGGCGCTCTATGCCTACTTCTTTAAAACCAACCGTTTTTAACGGTTCCATCCTCCTTTTAACCTTTTTTTGATAAAATAGAAAAAATTTTGCAAAGGGATCCCTCTTGATCGACTTCAAAGCGTTGGCGCAAACCTTTGATACCCCCCTCTATGTTTACGATTTTGACCGTATTACAACACGGTACGAAGAGCTGAAAAAAGCGTTTGCCGGGCGCAAATCGCTGATTGCCTATGCCGTCAAGGCCAACTCCAACCTCTCGGTCGTGGGCCATCTGGCCTCCATGGGCGCCGGGGCCGACTGTGTCTCTATCGGCGAGGTGCGGCGGGCGCTGACGGCGGGCGTGCCGAAGTATAAAATTATCTTCAGCGGCGTGGGCAAACGCGATGACGAGATTGAAGAGGCTTTGCGTTCGGATATTCTGCTTCTTAATCTTGAGAGCGAAGGGGAGATGAAGCGGGTAGAGGCGATTGCCAAAAGGCTGGGCGTCAAGGCGCGTATCAGCATCCGCGTCAACCCCAATATCGATCCCAAAACCCATCCTTACATCTCCACGGGATTGCATGAGAACAAGTTTGGCGTCGATATCGAGACGGCCAAGCGGATGTATATTCACGCCAACAACAGCGACCACCTTGACCCGGTGGGTATCCACTTTCACATCGGCTCCCAGCTGACAGAGCTTGAGCCTATCAAAGAGGCCGCTATGATTGTGGCCGATCTGGTCCGCAGTCTGCTGGCGGTGAAGATTGAGCTGAAGTTTTTTGACGTGGGCGGCGGTCTGGGCATTGTTTACGACAACGAGACCACCATCGCGCCCTACGACTACGCCCAGGCCATTCTCTCCACCCTCCACGGGCTGGATCTGACCGTTATCTGCGAGCCGGGTCGCTTTATGGTGGGAGATGCGGGCTGGTTTGTTACCCGGGTGCTTTACGAGAAAGAGAACGAGGGACGCCGTTTTGTCATTGTCGACGGCGCCATGAACGACCTTCTGCGCCCCAGCCTCTATAACGCCTACCACAAGGTGGAGGTGCTGGGAAAAAGTGGCAACGAGACTCCCGCCGACGTGGTGGGGCCGGTGTGCGAGAGTGGCGACTTTTTCGCCCAAAAGCGCCCTCTGCCGCCAACGGAACACAACGATCTTGTTATTGTCCACAGCGCCGGGGCCTACGGGTTTGTCATGGCCAGCAACTACAACACCCGCCCCCGACCGGCGGAAGTGGCTATTAGCGGCGGAAAGGCCCGCTGTATTCGCCAACGTGAGAGTTTTGAAGATCTGATCCGTCTGGAGAAGATGTGTCTGTAAAAGGGTATATGATCGACGTGCAGGGCACGTTGATCAGCGACGGCGACAAATCCCCCATACCGGGCAGTCTGGAAGCGCTGAGACGACTGCGGGAGGAGGGGGTGCCTTTTGTGCTGGTAACCAACAATACCAAGCAAGAGAGCGAAGCCTTTCGCACCTACCTTCAAGATCTCGGCTTTGGCTTTGAGGAGGGGCAGTACCTTGACCCGCTGATGGTTCTGACCCGTCGTGTGCCGCCCGCGCCGGTGACGGCGTACGGGGCGCCCAACTTTTTGGAAGTGCTAAAAAAAGAAGGATACACGCTCAACTGTGACGCTCCCGAGGCGGTTTTGGTGGCCATACGCCCCGACTACACCAACGACGACTACGCCGGGATGATTGAGGCGGTTTTAGGCGGCGCGAAGCTGATCGGGATGCACGAAACCTCTCTTTATGTCAAAAACGGCCGCCGCTACCCGGGCGTGGGCGCCATTTTGAAGATGGTGGCGTTCGCGACGGGTAGGGCCTATGAGGTGGTGGGCAAACCCAGCGACGCCTTTTACGCCGAAGCGCTGGAGCGATTGCGTTGCCAGGGAATGGATGGCGGCTATGAGGCGGTGGAGATGATCAGTGATGATCTTATCGGCGATCTTGCCGGCGCCAAGAGGCTTGGCATGCGCACCACATTGGTTTTAAGCGGCAAAGTCGCTTCGGTAGCGGAGATACCGCCGTCGGCACGGGCGTGGGCCGACCGTGTGGCCAATGACATCGGGGTGGTATTCGGGGTAGAGAGAAGGAGAACGGCATGACACTGGAAGCACTGCGTAAAGAGATCGACCGGATTGATGATGAACTGCTCAAACTCCTAAACGCCCGGATAGAGGTGGTGCAAAAGGTGGGCGAGCTCAAACACCGCACCGGCGGGGCGATTTATCGTCCCGAGCGGGAGAAGGCGATTATTGAGCGGCTGGTGGCGCAAAACCCCGGTCCCCTGACGCCCTCAGCCATCGAGGCGATTTTCGTGGAGATTTTCGCCGTGGCCCGCAATTTCGAGCAACCCCAGCGGGTTGCCTATTTGGGGCCGGAAGGAAGTTTTACCCATCAGGCCGCGGAAAACCGTTTCGGCGCCATGAGCGAGTATATTCCCCTCCACTCCATTCCCGCCGTCTTCAAAGCGGTTCACGCCGAGAGGGCCAAATTCGCGGTGGTGCCTATTGAGAACAACACCAACGGTTTTGTGGGTGAGACGCTGGATGAGCTGGCCAAAACCGATCTGAAGATCGTGGCCGAGCTTTATATGCCCATTCACCACTCCTTTGTCACCAAAGCCCAGCACCTGCATCAGGTGAGGCGCATCTACTCAAAAGATATCGCTTTCAACCAGTGCCGCAACTTTTTGCTGGAACACGATCTGGACAGCGTCGAGTACATACCGGTGGAATCGACGGCCAAAGCGGCCCGTCTGGCGGCGGAAGATAATCAGAGCGCGGCCATCTGCTCCCACATCGCCGCCAAGCTCTACCGGGTGCCGGTGATGTTTGAAAATATCGAGG
>JAMOMS010000283.1 GCA_027067015.1 Campylobacterales bacterium
TCCTTTTCCAAGCTCAATATTCTCTACGGGTACGAAACGGGCGACGCGGTACTCAAAAAGATCGCCGTCCACCTGCAAAGCTCCTGCGCCCTGAAAAGCTACCGTATTTACGGAGACGAGTTCGCGGTGTTGGTCGAGAGCGAATCGCAGATCGGCGAACTCTTTGAGCGGCTCAACCACGCCGTCAGCGTAGCGGTGGATGAGACGGCCTACGACATCTACTTTTACGGCGCCTACGACCGCTTCGGCGACAAGGCGCTGGAGCGGTGCGAGTTTGCCCTGCTCAAAGGGGACAAGCGCCACCTCACCGACACAACGGCGGTCGAGCAGATGCTGGAAAACTACAAACAAGAACTCACCCTCACCCAGCGCCTCAAAGAGGCGATGGTCAAAGATGAGATCATCCCCTACTACCAGCCCATCTACGCCAACGGCGATGTTAAAAAGGTGATCAAATACGAAGTGCTGATGCGCGTACGCTGTAACGGTGAGCTTCTCTCTCCCGCCCAGTTCCTTCCCACCCTCAAAGAGGCGCCCTTTTATACCGAATTTACCAAGTCCATTCTACTCAAGGCCTTTGAGCTTTTCAAAACCAACGATCTTACCTTTAGCGTCAACTTCACCCTCACCGACATCAAGGACCGCGGCGTGCGGCTCTTTTTAAAGACCCTGGCCGACAAATACCCCGACACCGCCAAACGCCTCACCATCGAGATCACCGAAGCCGACGCATTGAAAGAATTTGACGAGCTCAACGACTTCATCCGCACCTACAAACACTACGGCATCACCTTCTCGCTGGACGATTTTGGAAGCGGTTACTCCAACTTTACGCAGTTTGCCAAATTGGCCATCGACTACATCAAGATCGACGGCACCATCGTCCAGGAGCTCCCCACCAGCGAAAAGATGCGAAAACTTCTTGATTCGATTCTGGAATTCGCCCACAGTTTTGAGCTGGGGGTCATCGCCGAGTATGTCAGCGACGAAACCCTTTTCGAACTGCTTCGCAACAAGGTCGATATGCTTCAGGGCTACTACATCGGCAAGCCGCGCCCCTACCTGAGTGAGCCGTTTAGAGACGCAAGCGCCGACTCCACCGCCTCAACATAACCGTCGGGGTCATTTTGAAAGGCTGTCACGTGAGCGCCGCCAAAAAGCAGTAACTTCGCCCGCGCGCAGGCGTGTTTAAGCGCGTCGCGCTGGTAAGGGGGCATCAATGTATCTTCCGTCTCAAAAACATAAAGCACCGGCCGTCCGCAGAGCCGTCTGACCCGCGCCCGGTTGTCGGCCAAACGAAAATCCTGCCCCCACAACCGCCCGGCAAGACGGCTGACACAACCGTAACACCAAGCCGGCAGTTTCGCCCGTTTCCAAAGCTCTTGTTTCACCAGCGCCTCAAAGTCAATCCACGGTCCGTCGGCCACAACCGCCTCAAAACGGTTTGGTTCGGCCTCCATCATCATCAAAGCGGTCACGGCCCCCATGGAAAAGCCGTGAAGACGCCAGCGGTATCGCTTATGGGCATCCAATGTATTAAGCCAGCCCAGCATATCCCGGCTCTCTTGCACGCCAAACGTGACACACGCCCCCTCACTCTCGCCGTGGGCCCGCATATCCGCCAGCATCACATTCCATCCGGCCCGCCAGTAGCGTTCGGCCAGCTCAAACACCCCGCTGATCTCCCCGTTGCGGCTTCCCCCCTTGCCGTGCAAAAGCAAAACGGCCCGCTCACCCCGCCCGGGTATCCACCACCCTTTCAGCGTCAACCCGTCGGCGGTACGGTAGGTGATATGCTCAAACTTCGCCCCCCACGCCGCCGGGGTTTGGCGCATAGGGGTTTTGTGGCCTTTCAACTGCCAAAAGATCACCGCAACCGGGTAGAGCGCCGCCAGCAGGGCGACAACCGTCCACTTCATTCCACCACCCGTCTGATATGGGGTGAAAGCCGCACCAAAACCTCATACGCGATGGTGCCAAACTGCGCCGCCGCCTCCCCGGCGTCATGAAAGAGGCAGACCTTCTCATCCTCGCCGCGCAGGCTGAACATATCCATCGAAACCCGCCCGAGTATCTCCC
>JAMOMS010000284.1 GCA_027067015.1 Campylobacterales bacterium
GTCAGGAAGCCGATAAGGGCGCCTGGCCTCTCCTCTTAGCCAGCCGTCGCCGTAGCCGATGTCATAAGTACTTACCGTACCGGCCTCTTTAAGCTCCCCTTCGCCCCCGTAGCCGACTCGCGCCCCGGCGCACAGGCGCCGGGTAGAAAGCCGCTTAGCCCACAAAGAGGCCACCGGGCGAAGATCGGGCGCCTCAAAGGGTTCGGGCAGTCGCAAACAGCCGTAGGCGGCGATGCCCACCCGGGCCACATCCTCCTCAAAGCTCCCGCACCGAAAGAGCGCGGCGGAGTTGTGGCTGTGCCACCGCACCCCCTTTAACCCCGCTCTCTCCAGCCGATCGCGCAGGGCCTCAAAACGGCGTCTTTGCCAAAAGTAGTCACTGCCCATCTCATCGGCCCCGCGATAGTGGGTGAGCACCCCTTTAAGCGCCAATCCCCGCTTCGCTATCGCCTCCAGTGCCCTATCCACCTCATCCAGCGCCACGCCACTGCGGTGCATCCCGGTATCGACTTTGAGCTCCACTTCGCACCCCGCGGGCATTGCGGCGATACAAGAACGGTCGTTCACCACGACCCGCACCCCATTTTCTGGCACTTTTTCAGGGATCTCCGAGAGCACCAGCACCGTCTCAAACCGCTCCCGCACCGCCTCGGCCTCCGCCAGCGTTCGCACAACCGCGTGGCGCACGCCGGCCTCGGCCGCCAGGTCGGCCATGAGGGTAAGCCCGTGGCCGTAGGCGTTGTCTTTGAGCACCAGCGCCACCCGATCGATCGATTGCGTTTTGCGTGCGATTTGGTTAAGATTGTAAAAAAAATTTTCCCGGCTGATTCGCAAAAAAGACATGGCAAGATTGTATCGCAGTGAGGTTGAAATGTTCCCCAAACTCTCTCTTTCTCTTTTAACCGCTGTTGCCGTACTGGCGGAAGAGACGCCCCGTTTCATGCCCGAAAACACCGGCGCCGCGGCCCATCCGATTGTCGCAATTATCAAGATTTTTGGCATGATCGCCACATCGGTTTTTGTCTTCATCATGGTCAAGCGCAGTATCAACGTGGTCAAACATGACGAAGACGACAAAGTGGATCTGCCCGATTAAAGCCTACTGGTCGAAAATCTCTCTTATCTCTTTGTACAAAAGCCCCAAATAGGCCTGCCGCTCCACTTCGGGCATGGTCATCTCGGGGTAGAAAAACTCATCGTCGGGATAGTCGGTGCGCATGAGTTTGAGTTGCCAGATGTTGTCGTTTTGCAAAATGAGATCTTTATACTCGAAATGGCGCATGATCTCGGGCGAGATGTAGTCGCGGATGGAGTTGATCTTGTGGTCGATATAGATCTTCTTGCCGTCTTTGCGCCGGGTGTACCCCCGCACGATATAGTCAATCACCACCACGTCGGTATCGAAAAAGTCAAAAATCTGGTTCAAACACTTCAGCGGCGTAATCTCCCCGCAGGTTGAGATGTCAATATCGACCCGAAAGCTCACCAGGCCGTTGGGCTCGTCAAAGTCGGGGTAGGTGTGGGCCGTGATGTGGCTTTTGTCCAGGTGCATATCAACCGACGCGCCGCCGTTTTTGGGACACTCCCCGGCTTTGATGTCGCTTAGCAGTAACATGGCGCTGGCGCCGTAGGGCTCATAATCTTGAATCGACTCATCCAAAATATTGGCCTCGATCACGTGCACGATCTTGCGCAGTAACTCGGCGATTTTCTCGGCGCTATAACGGTCGTTGATGTAGGCGCGGTAAGCCGCCTTCTCCTCGTCGGTAGGAGCGATCACAAAGTCGTAAAAACTGAAGCCCAACTGTTTTTTTAGATTGTTAAACCCCTGAAGTTGCACATGCTCTCTTTGTAAGTTGCGAAACATCACCACCCCTTACCAAGCAGATTCGGTAGCGCGAACAACCCGACAAATCCCTCCGCGCCTATCGCCTCAAGCACCCGCTCGCCCCGCTCTTTGGCCCTGGGAGCTATGGCCGAAGCCACATAAGAAACCGATCCGTCCAACGGCGTATCGGAAGCCAACACATACCCCCAAAGGCTATAGAAGCTGGGCACATAAACCCCGTAGCTCAAAAGGTGCGCAAACGCCCCGCCCACCCCTTCGCGCACACGCTTGTGGCTTTTTTGGTTGGCAAGGCTGAGCTGACCCGCCTGGGTGGCGACCACGGCCCCCGGGGCCAGCACCTTTTTAAGCGCCGTATAAAAGTCGTCGCTATAGAGCGAAGCCAAAAAACCGTCCCAGTCGGCCACGTCGACCAGATCGCCGATCACCACGTCAAAGCGCAGGTCGGTTTGGCGAATGTAGTCGTTGATATCCATCGTCAAAAGCTCCAGCCTCGGATCATCAAAAGCCCCGTCGCTCCAGGTGGGCGCATATTTTTTACACGCTTCGACAAACTCGCCGTCGATATCCACCATCACGCACCGCTTCACGCAACCGTGGCGCAAAACCTCTCTGGCCGTCGCCCCTTCGCCCCCGCCCATAATCAGCACCGTCTCGGGATGCGGGTGAAAGAGCATGGCCGGATGCACCAGCGCCTCGTGATAGAGCGCCTCATCCCTTTGACACGACTGGATATCCCCGTCAATGGCAATACACACGCCGTTGGCCTCATTCTCAAAAAACAGGTACGACTGCCACGGCGTACGCCCCTGCGCGATGACGCGATCGATACGGTAACAGACCGCGTCGCTGTCGTTGCTGGCCTGACGAAACTCGATCAAAACGCCTCCTTGACTTTTTGCTACAATGCTATCCAAAAAAGGCTAAGAAAATGGCCAGACGTCTACCCGCCGAATGGGAAAAACAAGATGCCGTTTTGATGGCTTTTCCCCACGAAGCAACCGACTGGGCCGAGGATCTTCGCTCAGCGCTTACTCCCTTTGTGCGCATCGCCAGCGCCGTCGCGTGGGATCAGCCCCTTGTGCTTTTGTGCCGCGACCAAGAAAGCGTCAAACCGCACTTCTGCGACACCCGCAACATCACTTTTTTGGAGCTTCCCTACAACGACACCTGGACCCGCGACTACGGCCCCGTCACCGTCTACGAAGAGGGCCGACGCAAATTTTTGGATTTTACCTTCAACGGCTGGGGCGGCAAGTTCACGGCAAACCTGGACAACGCCGTGACCGAGACGCTGGTAAAAAAGGGGTATCTTTTCGGTGAATACG
>JAMOMS010000285.1 GCA_027067015.1 Campylobacterales bacterium
CCGGGAATGGGGATGTTGAACATCATAATCACAAAACTGAGCGCCGTCAGCGAGGCGATGTAAGGGAGCGTCGTCTCATCAAGCTTCGCGCGCACCTTGCGCAGGGCCACCGCCCACAGAGGCAGTGCCACGGCCCACGTCACGGCGCAGGTGGCGGGTGAGAGGTAACCGTCGGGGATATGCACCGAACCTCCTTTTATGAATGATCATTCATTTTTTGCTACCATTATACGCAAGAAGGGTAAATTGTGCGTTAAAGAAGGAGTTTGTTATCTATTTTTCGGACCAAAGTCCCTGTTGCGGCGCGCCGGTTTACCGTCTCAAAGACGGGCGTATCCGCTGTAGCCACTGCCGACGCCGCTACGGGCTCAAGCGCCTTGAGCGCGAATACCGCCTGATGCAGTGCTTTTGTGACGACCTGAGCGCCCGCCGGGCCGCGCAAAGTGCCCAAACCACCTACGCCACCGCCAAAAAAAGCTACGACCGCTTCCGCCGTCTCCTTCTGCCCTATCTTGAGCACTGCTACACCGCGCACCGCGACGAGGTGGTCGAATATGACGAATACCTCTACCTCGACCACTCCAAACGCCGCGACAAACGCCATATCTTTGACGCCCACAACTTTTTGACCTTTGACTACGGCGGGAAGGTTTACACCATTCTCATGCCGCCGCTGGGACGCTACAAGCACGCCTTTTTGTACGACGGGCTGGAGGATATCTATTATGAGGCGTTCTCCCGGTTTCTCAAAATCCACCGCATTGCCAGACTCCGATCTTTGGAGAACACCATCGTGCGATTTTGGCGCTATTTTGACGAATTCATGAAAAAGTACAAAGGGATTGAGGCGGATAATTTTATCTACTATCTCAAAGAGGCGGAGTTCAAATTTAACCACCCCAACCCCGAGCGGGAGGAGGTGCTAAGACGACTACTCTATGGCTCAGGGGCGCAGACGTGAGGGCATGAAGTGCTTGAACTGTTTGGGATAGACAAAAAACGCAAGCCGGCCGATCCCCTCATGAAACACCTCTTCCCAACTCTCAATCGGCAGTTCCACGCAGGCTACCCCGCCGGCGGGAAACTTTAAAATGGCCTCGTGGGTGAGGCGGTGGGCCAGCTCATGAATCTGGGGCGCGTGGGCAATAAGAAAGAGGGTTTGGGTCTCGTCATCCTGCACGGCGATCATCTCCAACATCCGCTCCACACTGCTTTGGTAGAGCTCGTTGAAAAAAGCGACCGACTTCTCTTCCTCCCAGGGGTTTGCCACAATTTCGGCGGTCTGTTGGGCCCGCATGGCGCAACTTGAGAGAATGATATCGGGTTCAATCCCTTTTAAAAGCAGATAGGAAGCCATCGTTTTGGCCTCTTTGCGCCCCTTGGCGCTCAACTCCCGCTCCATATCGGTCAACAGCGGATCTTCCCAGCTCCCCTTGGCACTGCGAATAAGACAAAGCCGTTTCATATAAATCAGAGCCTGGCCAGTTCGTCGGAAATCGACTTGGCGATCTTGTCGATCACCATTTTGGCCAGCGCGATATTGCCGTCATCCCGGAAGATGCAAAAAATATCGATTTTGGCAAACTCGTTACCGTGGTGCTCCCCGGCGCTTTTCACCAGCATCACGTGACCGTCCTGCGTTTTGGTCTCTACCGAAGCCGCCTCGGCGAAACCGATATCCAACGACGTTTCGCTGATGGTGCGGAAGGTGTCGTTGAAGATGGTGGCGGCATAGGCGATGTCGGTGCCGGTGTGCTCGTTTTCCACATAGAGGGTCTCGCCGGTGTAGTTGAGCACCGCCGCGCCCAGGTAACCGTTGATTTTGGTCAGTCTTTGCATCTTCTCGTCAAAATTGATCATTCTCTCTCCTTATCGGTTCAGGTTTTGCATAAAGGTGTTAAAACTTTTGGCGTCTGTGAGGCCGTTTTCGTTCAAAAAGGCGTTAAACGCCTGCCAGGAGGCCTCTTCGCTCTCCTCTTTCTCAATCCTCAGCCACTCGGCGTAAAGTTTGCCTATGGTCTCTTTGGCCTCGGGCTTGACGGCCCGACGGGTGGACATATAGTTACGGAACGAGCCGTCGGGGTTCTTGGCCATCTTGACCGTGGCAAGCACCCAGTAGTAACTGCCGTCTTTGCAGAGGTTTTTGACAAAAGCCACCACGTCTTCGCCTTTTTTGATATGCTCCCAAAGATAGCGAAACACCGCTTTGGGCATATCGGGGTGGCGCAAAATGGCATGGGGTTTGTCAAGTAGTTCCCCCTGACTATAGCCCGAGATCTTCACAAAAATGGGGTTGACATAGGTAATGTTGCCCTCGGCGTCAGACTTGGAGACAATAAGGTCAATGCTGGTAACCTCTTTTTCATTCTCAATGGGTTCGGGTCGTTGCATGCTCTCACTCCTTTCAGTTGGCTTGGCGGAGAATCGCTTTGATCTCCTCTTTCTTAAACGGTTTGCCCGCGATCACGTCAAACAGATCCCTCTCTTCACGGTCGGGATCGCCGGAGATGGAGACGGCTTTGATGGGCTGGGCGCCCTCTTGGCTCTCCAACGCGCGATAATCACGCAACATCTCTACCCCGCTCATACCCGGCATCTGCATATCGGTATACAACACATCATAGGGCCGACCGGCCAGGAGCGCCTCTTTAAGCAGGAAAAAGCCCTCCAATCCGTCATAAGCCACATCAATGTCACAATACTCCTCTTTCAAAATATTCTGAAGCAGTGCGATACTGATGCGATCATCCTCTACGATCAATACCCGCTTGGGACGGCTGTGAGCCACAAAGTCGGCCAGGGCCATGCCGTAAAACTCATATTGCGAAACCAGTATGGCCCCCTCATACGCTTTCGGGTCCATGGAGAGGAATGTCTGCTCTACTACCATAAAAGGGATCTCGTTATCTTGCGCAAACGAGAGTGTCTCTTTGCTAAGACGGTTTTGGAAAAGAATCAGGTTGGTTGTCTCGGCAGGTACCTCAGCCAGGCTTTGCACCGCTTTGATACGATCGGCGGAGAGGCCCAGGCGCACAAGATAGCGGCCGATATTCTCGGCCACCGCCCAATCTTGTTTATCCATTAAAATAGTAACATAAGCGTAGTTGAGCCCAAAACCGTCCCGGGGCTTAAACCCTTCAAGCGGCAGGCTGAAGAAAAAGTCACTTCCCTTTTCCAACTCGCTTTGAAGTTGCAGTTCACCGCCCATCTGGCGCACATACTCGGCGCAGATACTCAAGCCCAACCCCGTGCCGCCGAAACGGGCTTTGGTATCATCCTCGGCCTGCACAAAGGGCTTGAAAACCTCCTTTTGCTTCTCAGGCGCAATGCCGATGCCTGTATCTTTGACCGAGACGCTGATACGCTTTTCATCCGCAAGATAGCGGACGCTAAAGTAGATATGCCCACCCTCCGGCGTAAACTTCAGGGCGTTGGAGATAAGGTTCATCACCACCCGCTTGAATTTAACGGTCTCCAACGCCGCCTCCTCGGGAAGCAGAGGGTCAAGGTAAATATGGTACCCCACCCCTTTTTGGGCCATATTGGCCGAAAAGATATGGGCGATCTCGGCAAAAAAATGGGGAAGCGCCACCCGCTCTTTCCGGTCGGCCTCCTCACCGGCCAGTTTGGCGGAGAAGGTGTCCAGAATGGAGGTGGTCAACTGGTTAATCAACACGGCACTGCTCTTGGCGTACCCCACATACTCTTTAAGACGCTTATCCTCAATCTGCTCTTCCAGCAGTTCCAGAAAACCGGTCAGGTTATTGGCGGGCGTGCGAATATCATGCACAATCTGGGAAGTCATGGCCAATAACTCGTTTTGATCCTCCTTGCGGTGGTCGATCTTTTCAATATGCTCCACCTTTTTGGCCACCCGCTCACCGGCGTGCACAAGACAGTGACACTGGCCGTCGCTCCCCTTTTTGAGGGGTTCCTTGCCCATGTTGGCCATCATCTTGCACACCGCGTCGATCACGAAGGGGGTAATGGAGTGGAAAATCTCCAGATCTTTGCGGGTAAAGTTTTTGATCTTTTTGACAGACGAGTAGCAGGTGACAATGCCCACCAACTCTTTTTTGTGCATCAAAGGAATGGCGATTTTGGATTTGATGCGTATATTGTCGGGGTTGTCAATCTCGGGCACATACCCTTTTTCACTGGTAATATAGTTGTATATAGCGCTTTGGCGGGTAATAAAACTTTTGTATAGCAGACCCCTTTTCTCCTCCATCGAAAGCTCCCGCACGCCGCTTTCGCGCTCTCTGAGCAGACGGGGATAGTCGTTGATCCATATAGAGGCAAACTCCGACTCCATCAGATCGGTAATCACATCTTCAACGATTCGGTTGATCGCTTTGTTATCCGTTAACGCCCGAATCTCTTTGGATGCTTGATCAATGCGCTCTTTAATTTGCTGTAACTTCATGAAAACCCCCAGAACTTTTCTGGCAAGAAGTATAAAGGGCAAATCTCACCCAAATTTTCGTAAATTCTGTACAATCTGTATAGTTTACGCTATGAAATGCCCTATTTCAGGGATTTGTTGATATAAAGATTTTGTAAGGAAATTGACGGTTTTTTGATGAATTTGGCGTAAAACAGTAAGAAACAAGGGCAACCTATCGGTAAATCAGTCGCCCAAATCCCAGTAAAAAGAGCAGGGCCGCCCCGTTTTTGAAAGCGGGATCGTAAAGGAGTAAAAAGATGGCCCCAAGCATCGCCGCAAACGCCAACAGAACCGGACGCTGGTAGGCCAGGGCCTCTTTTTTGAGCCACTCCAGCTGGCGCAGGGACATCTCCACCCGCATCGTCCCCTCGCTGGCCTGGCGAAGGGTGGTTTTGAGGTCTTTAAGTAGCCACGGCGCGTAGGCGATCTCGTCGGCGATCATCTCAATGACGGAGCTTTTGATGCCAAGGGCTCTTGGAATGTTGGCCTGCAGTACGGGCAGAATATCCTTGATGCCGTTGAAATTGGGGATATAGGTGGTCCCCAGCCCCTCCACGATGGCGCTGACACGAAGAATGTAGATGGCCTCCTGGGGCAGTTTAAAAGGCAGATTGCGGGTAGACTCCAGCACCTCAAAGGCCAAAGTCTGCATATCGATGGCGCTTAAACTCTCATCGGCAAAAATATCAAACATCCGCTCCACAAACTCGGCCAGCTCGCTCTCGGGCGCTTCATAGGCAATAGTTCCCAGCCGTTTGGCGCTGGCTACGTATCGGCCGTAATCACGCTCATG
>JAMOMS010000286.1 GCA_027067015.1 Campylobacterales bacterium
TGGGTAGGACGCGCATGAAAAAACCTTTTGTTAAAATAGGGGCATTATAAAGAAACGGGGCTTAAAAGTTGGACAAAAAGAGCTTTAGGAAAATGTGTCGCCAAAAGGTTGAGAAAGCGCTCAAAACCGGTCGGCTGACACGGCGGGCGAAAGTGGTTGCGAAACTTTGCTATTTTATAAAAAAAAATAATCCAAAATCTATTTTGCTCTATATGCCGATGGGCCATGAACCCGACATCCGACGGCTATTTCAGACGTTGCGTAAACGTGTGAAAGTGTATGTGCCGTTTATGGAAGGAGAAAGTTTCCGGCTGGTACAATACAGATTGCCGTTACAGAAAAAAAAGTACGGCATTTTGGAACCGAACGTATCACATTTTTATCTGCCGAAAATTGAGATGGCGGTGGTGCCCGTTCTGGGGGTGGACGGGCGTTTTCGCCGCGTGGGATTCGGAAAAGGTATGTATGACAGATTTTTCGCCACCCTGCCCAAAAGACCCGTTACCGTTTTTGTCGAGGCCGTCAGGTGCCTGAGCAGAGAGAAATTAACCGACGATTACGACATTGAGGCAGATATATACATCACCCCCGAAGAGATCAGAGTAAGAGGAAAACGGTATGTTGTCAGAACTCGTTACGGGAGGTGCGGCGGCCGTCGTTAGCGCGGCGGCGGCGTTTTTTGTGACCCGCAAAATCGACGCCTCCAAATATGATATTTATGTCGAGCAGGCCAAAGCCAAGGCCCGGGCCATTGAGCATGAGGCGGAAGTGACCCTGCAAAACGCCCGGCTGAAGGTCAAGGAGGCGGAGCTTGAGGCCAAGCGCAAATATGAGGAGGAGCTGGAGAAGCTCAACGCCGAGTTTGACACCCGGCTTTCCCAGCTGGAGAAGCGCGAGGAGCAGTTGGCCCGTCGCCTGGAAGAAGAGTTGGCCGACGTGGCCTCCGAAAAGGAGGCGCTTAAAAAAGAGAAAGAGGCCATTGCCCTGGCCCAGGCCCGCCTGGAAGAGCTGAAAGAGCGTTACGAAGCCAAGCGGGAAGAGGCGCTGAAAGTGTTAGAGAGAGCTTCGGGCCTGACCGAAGCGGAAGCCAGGGAGCTGGTGCTAAAACAGGTGGAAGAGGACGCGCGGGCCGAGATTGCCCACATTGTGCGCCGTTACGAGACCGAGGCCAAAAACGAGGCCAAACGGCGGGCCAACTACATTCTGGCCCAGGCGACAACCCGCTACGCCGGGGAGTTTGCCGCCGAACGGCTTATTAACGTGGTGCATCTGCCCGATGACGAGCTCAAAGGGCGCATCATCGGCAAAGAGGGGCGTAATATCAAGACCCTGGAGATGCTGTTGGGCGTCGATATCATCATTGACGACACGCCGGGGGCTATTATTTTGAGCAGTTTCAACCTCTACCGCCGGGCTATCGCCACCCGCACCATTGAGCTGTTGATCGAGGATGGGCGCATTCAGCCCGCGCGCATCGAGGAGATTTACGAAAAGGTCAGCGAAGAGTTTGAGCAGATGGTGCAGGAAGAGGGCGAGCGCATTGTAACAGACCTGGGCCTTTCGCCCATGCACCCGGAGCTGATGAAGCTCATTGGCCGCCTGCGCTACAGGGCAAGTTACGGACAAAACGCCCTGGGACACTCCCTGGAGGTGGCCCACCTGGCCGGCATTATGGCGGTGGAGATGGGCGGCGACGAGACGCTGGCCAAACGGGCGGGTATTTTGCACGACATCGGCAAGGCGCTGACGCATGAGTACCAGGGAAGCCATGTGGACCTGGGGGCGGAGGTGTGCCGGCGTTATAAGGAAGATCCGGTGGTTATCAACGCCATCTTCGCCCACCACGGCCACGAGGAGCCCGAAACGGTGGAAGCGGCCGCCGTCTGCGCCGCCGACACGCTTTCCGCCGCCCGCCCCGGCGCGAGGCGGGAGGTGCTGGAGAGCTTTCTTAAGCGGGTCAAGGCCGTCGAGGAGATCGCCGAGGCCAAGCCGGGCGTTCACCACGCCTACGCCATCAACGCCGGGCGGGAGGTGCGCGTCATTGTCAACGCCGACCTGGTCAACGACGACGAAGCCGTCCTGCTGTCCAAAGAGATTGCCGAAGAGATCGAAAAGGCGGTGCAATACCCGGGAGAGATCAAGGTAAATGTCATCCGTGAGACCCGGGCGATTCAGTACGCCAGATAAAAAGCCTTTTCGATTAAAGGCGCAAAGCGCCGTGGGCCCTTTTGGGCCGGTTATGCGGCGCTTTGTAACTTTTCTTCTTTCTTTTTCTCCCGTCACCCCACTATTTTGCCAAAATAAGCGCCTTTACAACCAATTTACTATACAATGCGCCCTAATATTGCCACGCAAGGAGTGAATATGGCAGGGGATATTAAAGCCTATTTTCGGCGGGAAGAGCGTTATGAGGGTCTGCAACTGGTTTTCAAGGAGCATCCCGAAGCCAGAGAAAAGGTGATTCAGGCCATTGAAGAGACCAAAAAAGAGACCGGTTGTAACCCGGCAATCTTTGAGAACAGCGAAAAAGCGGGGGAAGAGCCTTACGCTTACTACGTGGAGTTTAACGACGACTACGACAAAGACGGCGGGGAGTTTTTTGAGGTATTGCTGAAAAAATTGGGGATTGATCACTGCGAAGAGTGATCGGCTCCCTTGTTATCGGCAAATTCGGGTGACTCTTCCTCGTTTACAACGGAGTCATCGTAAGGGTCAAGGTGAATGTTAATAAGCCAGTCGGCGTTGGGATCGATGGCTTTGATCTTCTCTTCTACCGCATCGGCAATCCGGTGCGCTTCCAGCAGTGACATTTCGGGGTTGAATACCAGGTGCACGTCTACAAAGCGGTCGTTACCCGCCTGCCGGGTTTTGAGCCAGTGGTAGTCGGTCACTTTGGGTTCGCTCCCAATGGCTTGCACAATCTTTTGCACAATCTCCTCATCCATCGCCACGTCCAGCAACATCAACACGCCCTCTTCAATCAGCTCGTAAGCCGAGTAGATAATATAGACGGCAATGGCCACGCCCAACAGGCCGTCAATGAGATAAAAGCCGGTAAAGTGAATCACCGCCAACGCCACCAGAATGGCGCCGTTGCTAAAAAGGTCGGTTTTGTAGTGCAGGGCGTCGGATTTGATAACCATGTTGTCGGTGGCTTTGGCGACCCGGTTCAGGTAGGCCACCAGCGCGCCGGTGAGCGCAATAGAGAGAAACATCACGCCCAGCGAAGCGCCCATATACTCGATGGGCTGGGGGTGAAGTATTTTTTTAATGCCTTCATACCCGATAAACAGCCCCGACATCGTAATCACCACCCCCTCGATCACCGCGGCGATGGCTTCCACTTTTCCCAGGCCGTAGTTAAACTTCTCGCTGGCCGGCTTTTCGGCGTTGGAGACGGCAAAATAGTTAAAGAGCGAAACCGCCAGGTCAAGCCCCGAATCAATAGCCGAAGCCAAAACGGAGACCGACCCGCTTAAAACGCCGACAATGAGCTTGACAATCACCAGCGTGGTGGCGACGGTAGAGCTGACGACGGTGGCGCGTTTTTGCATGGTCATGGCGAAACTCCGGAAAAAATTTTTCGGATTTTATCCAAATTCAACTATAATCTGCTTTATGGATTTGCAAGCGATCATCAAGGCCCGTGAAAGCTGGCTGAACTGGAAAAACATTCAACCCCTGCGCTCAGCCCTTGCCCAACTACCCGATATACCCGACGCCGAGCTCATACTTGGCAATGCGGTCACACTGCGCAGTGAAATGGCCGATAGCAAGGCGCGTACAGCCGTCTCGGAGGCCGCGCGCATGATGAAACCGTGGCGCAAAGGGCCGTTCGATCTTTTTGGCACCTACATTGACAGCGAGTGGCGCAGTGACAAAAAATTCAATCTCCTGGCGCCTTTTATGGACCTGGAGGGCAAAGCGGTGGCCGATGTGGGGTGCAACAACGGCTACTATATGTTCAGGATGTTGGAGCAAAACCCCAAAAGCGTGCTGGGGGTAGACCCTTCGCCCCTTTTTAAAACCCAGTTTGATCTCATCAACCGCTACGCCCAGGCTCCCCATCTGCGTTATGAGATGCTGGGCATTGAGCACATGGCGGGTTTTGAGCAGACTTTCGATACCCTCTTTTGCTTAGGGGTGCTCTACCACCGAAGCGACCCCATCGCCGCGCTTAAATCGCTAAAGAGCGCTCTGAAACGGGGAGGGGAGCTCTTTTTGGACACCTTTTACATAGAAGGGGACGCGCCGGTGTGCCTGGTGCCCGAGTCAACCTACTCCAAAATCCCCAATATCCATTTCATCCCAACCGTCACGGCGCTGGAGCACTGGTGCAAGCGGGCGGGGTTTGAACGGTTTGAGGTGTTGGCGACCGTACGTACCGGGCTGGAAGAGCAACGCAAAACCGACTGGATAGAGGGGCAGAGCCTGAATGATTTTTTAAATCCGGACAACCCGGATCAGACAGTAGAGGGGTATCCGGCCCCAAGACGCATTTATATTAAAACATATAGGAAGTGACATGGCAAAAAAAGAGCAAAAGAGTGAGCAAAAAGAGAAGAGCGAATACGGCGTTGAAAACAGTGAAGAGCTCAAAACCCACCAGCGCATCAACCAAGAACTCTGCGGCAGGTTGCTGGAACTGCGCTCCGGCTACGCCAAGGTGGAGCTGGACACCACCCGGGAGATGACGGTGGACGAGATGGGCCTGGTGCACGGGGGCTTTACCTTCGCCGCGGCCGACTTTGCCGCCATGGCGGCGGTGAATGATCCCAACGTGGTGCTGGTAAGCTCCCAGTGTCGGTTTCTCGCACCCGTGAAGGTAGGAGACAGGGTGGTGTTTGAGGCCAAGGAGCTGTATAAAGAGACCAAAAAGCGCACCGTCTACGTGACCGGCTATTATGAGGAGATCAAGGTCTTTGAGGGGGAGTTCATGGCGGTGGTGCTGGACCGTCACGTCCTTAAACTCAAGCTGGTCAAGGACGAGGAGTAGGGTTAGAGGGCATTCAGCCAGTAGGGAATGACGCGCTTTTCCGCCGAAAGGGTGGTTTGCGGGCCGTGGCCGGGGTAGAGCGTGGGGTTGCCCGGGTACGCCATCGCCTTCTGGAGGCTTTGGCGCATGGCCTGGGGGTCGGAATAGGGAAAATCAACCCGCCCGATGGAGCCTTGAAACAGAAAGTCGCCGCTAAACCAGGCATCATCCACGGCAATGGCGCTACAGCCCGGCGTGTGGCCG
>JAMOMS010000287.1 GCA_027067015.1 Campylobacterales bacterium
GAAAAAGGGGCGTTTTGAGTTGATCGAGGAGGCGCTTTCGGCGCTTTTTCACACGCTTCATGAAAATTTCCCCCAAATCACACACCTTCGACTGAAAATTTGCAAACCCGCCGTCCTCCCAAATTGTCGGGTCTGCGTCGAGGATTTTGCCGACTTTCTTTAAAACTTTTTGAAAAAGAGTTTAAATCAGTCTGAAAATATGCTATAATCCCGCTTAAATTTGCCCGGGGCCTCCGGTCAAACCAACTTCACTCTGTAAGGACAGCCATACCATGCGCATTCTGATCGTAGAAGACGAGACCACTGTCAATAAAACCCTCTCCGAAGGGCTCAATGAGTTTAACTATCAAACCGACTCCGCCGAAAACTTTAAAGACGGCGACTATTACCTGGATATCCGCAATTACGACCTGGTATTGGCCGACTGGATGCTTCCCGACGGCAACGGGCTGGAACTGATCCAAAAAGCCAAAGCCAACAACCCCAAAACCGCCGTTATCATCCTCTCGGCCCGCGACGACAAAGAGAGTGAGATCGAGGCGCTGGAAGCGGGCGCGGACGACTACATCAAAAAACCTTTCGACTTCGATATTCTCATCGCCCGTATCAAGGCGCGTCTGCGCTTTGGCGGTAGCAACGTCATTGAAATTGACGACCTGGCCATCAATCCCCAGGAAGAGAAGGTGATTTACAAAGGCAAAGAGATTGAGCTTAAAGGCAAACCCTTTGAGGTTCTCACCCACCTGGCCCGCCACCGCGACGAGATTGTCTCCAAGGAGCAACTGCTCGACGCCATCTGGGAAGAGCCTGAGCTGGTCACCCCCAATGTCATTGAGGTGGCCATTAACCAGATCCGCCAGAAGATGGACAAACCCCTCGGTATCCAGACCATCGAGACGGTCCGCCGCCGGGGATACCGCTTCTGCTACCCCCAAAAGAAAAACGCCGACTAAACCCGCGCCCCCTTTACGGGGGCATTCCCCTTTTTTTGCTACAATACTCTTACCTCAAACGATTTTGACTTTGACAAAGGCACCCGTTGCTGAGCAAACGCAGTATTCGTAACCAGTTTCTTCTTCAGCTCATTATCGCTTCGGCGGTTTTATTGATCATCTTCTCTACCATGCTCTACGCCTTTATCAAGCAGTCCATTTACGATGAAGTCTCCCAACAGCTTGTCAACCAGGCCCGCTACATCGTTCAAACCTTTCCCGATTACAAAGAGGGTGAGACCATTGACGCCAAAAACCTTGAAAACACCCTCCAGATCTTTGCCAAGGTGATCCCCGCCCCCCACCGTTTTTATAGTTCCATTGAGTGGCGGGAGCGCAAAGAGAACGGCAAACACTATATTGAACTCATCTATCCCTATAACTTCCGGGCCCAGACCTACCTGCTGATCAGCAAAGAGATCACCAACATCCGCAAGATGCTGGGCAAGATTTTGCGCTCCATTATCATCATCAACCTCATCAGCCTGGTACTTATTGTCCTTTACGCTTTCGGCCTTTCGGCCATGCTGTTGATGCCCATTACCCGCCTGACCAAAAAGCTCTCCAGCCTTAACGAAAATTTTCTGCACACCATCGACACCCAGAGCCTGCCAGAGGAGTTCATTCCCCTGGGCGAATCGATCAACCGGCTGATCAAACGTATCCAAACCTTTGTGAAGTACCAAAAAGAGCTCTTTATCGGCGCGGCCCACGAGCTTAAAACCCCGCTTAACGTCATGAAGCTCAAAAATGATGTCACCCTCATCAAGCAAAGAGAGCCCGAAAAGTATATTGAAGCCCTCAGACTCGCCAACAAAACCATTGAGGAGATGAACAAGATGATCTCCTCCATCCTGGAGATCGGCAGGCAGGAGGGGGCCCACTTTGAACTGCCCCAAACCGTAGACATTATTGATTTTATCCGCCGCAAAGGGGAGGATTTCAGGCTCCTCGCCGAAGCGGAAAACAAAGAGCTCTACCTCGATATTCAGCCCGATACGCTGGTTGGATGCATCCAGACCACCCTGCTCAACCAGATTTTGCAAAATTTCTTGCAAAACGCCATCAAATTCACGCCAAAAGGCAAAAAAATCCTGCTCAAAACCCGCCCTGTCGATGAGCATAAACTCAAAATCGAAGTGATCGACGAGGGACCGGGTATAGATGAGAAAATTGACCTTTTCGCCCCCTTCAAACGGGTCGGCAACGCGCCGGGAGCCGGACTTGGGCTCTTTTTGGCCAAATCGGCCGCCGACGCCATGGGGGCGGAGATCTCGCTGAAAAACCGTACCGACGGCACCCCCGGCACCGTCGCCTCCCTACTGCTGGCCACCACCCACCGTTGTGACCTTCCCACAGACTAAGAAGAGCGGGGGTTTTAAAGCCCCCATAAGGTGACATAGGTTATAAATCTCCAAATCGAAATTCCCGGCTACGGGAGAGAGAAAGGTAACCTGTATGGCACTGATGATCACCGACGAATGTATCGCCTGCGACGCCTGCCGGGACGAGTGTCCCAACGGCGCCATCGAGGAGGGCGATCCTATTTACATCATCGACCCCGACCGTTGCACCGAGTGTGTGGGTCACTACGACGAGCCTGCCTGTATCGCCGTCTGCCCGGTCGATTGCATCGTCCCTGATCCCGACAACGTCGAGAGTGTCGAAGAGCTGAAGTTCAAGTTCGAGCACCTTCAGCAAGAGCAGTAATCCCCTTTTATGGCCAAACGCACCGCCGTCATCGATATCGGCTCCAACTCAGCCCGGATGGTGGTGTTTGAGCGCACCAGCCGGTTTGGCTTTTTTCTTCTTAACGAAACCCGCAGTCGCGTCCGAATCAGCGAAGGAGCCTATGAAAACGGCGGCAACCTTCAAGAACCCGCCATCCAAAGAGCCGTCACGGCGCTTGAGGAGTTTCTGGCGATTGCCAAAAATCTCAAAGTCCGAAAAATCCTGGCCGTCGCCACCTCCGCCGTACGCGACGCCCCCAACCGCAAAATATTTCTCAAGCGTGTCGAAAAAGAGCTGGGGCTTAAAATCAAGGTGATCGACGGCGACAAAGAGGCGTGGCTGGGCGGCACGGCGGCCGTTAACCTGCTTCCTGTCACCGACGCCGTCTCCATTGATATCGGCGGCGGTTCAACCGACCTGGCCCTCATTCGCGACCGTGAAGTGGTAGCCACCCACAGCCTTAAACTCGGCACCGTCAGACTCAAAGAGCTCTTTTTTGACAAAAAACGCCCCCTGCAAGAGGCGGTCGCCTTTGTGGAAGAGGCCCTCAGCTCCCTGCCGCCGGAGTTTTTGAGCGCCCAGGCAGTGGGCATCGGCGGAACGGTTCGGGCCATCTCCAAAGCGATCATGCAACGCCGTGAACACCCCATTGAACGGGTGCACGCCTTCGCCTATAGCCTGGAGGAGGAGAAAAAGTTTATCGACAAAGTGGCCCGTGCCTCGGTGATGAAACTGGGTAAACTGGGCATCAAGAAAGAGCGTATCGACACCATCCGCCCCGGGGCGCTGATTTTTTCGATGGTTTTGGCCCGTATCGGTGCCAGAGAGGTCATTACCGGCGGGGCCGGTATTCGCGAAGGGCTCTTTTTAAGCGATCTTTTGCGCAACCAGCGGGGCCGTTTTCCCGCCAATTTCAACCCCAGCGTCAAAAGCCTTCAGGACCGTTTCTGCACCGACACCAAGCTCGCTGACGCCCTGGGGAATACCGCCGGCAAAATCTTTGACGTCCTGGCCAAACCCTTTGGCCTCAACCCCGCCTACCGGCCCCACGTCATCACCGCCGCCAAACTCTCCCGGGTAGGAATCTACCTCAACTACTACGGCTACCACCGCCACAGCGCCTGTTTTTTGCTTAACAACCTCGATTACGGCTTTACCCACGAGGAAATGATTTTGATTGCCACCCTGGTGCGCTTTAACAAACGGCGCCTGCCCAAAACCAGCTTCACCCGCCCCTATAAAGGCCTACTGCCTGAAAGCGGCACCCTTTCGTGGCTCAGTTACATTGTCTCGTTGGCCCAGGCGGTACATACCCTTGGCGATCGGGGAGCGGTCGTATGTGAATACAGCGGGGGCGTACTGATTTGTCGCGCGCCCTTTGGCGTCACCCTGGCCGGCCAAAAGATCAAAGAGTTGGAAAAACCCGCGCCCATCGCCGTCAGACTGGAACGCATAGAAAGGTCTAAAAAGGCGTAAAAGGTCGCCCCAAGAAGAAAAAAGGGGTTCTCAAGCCCGCGCAAAAGAGTTGTATGGACTCTTGTTAGAACTGCTGACCCATCGTAAACTCAAAGGTCGAGGTCTTGTCGCCGTCCTCTTTCATCAGCGGGTAGGCGAAAATGAGGTTAATAGGTCCCATGGGCGAGAACCACTCAATCGCCGCGCCGGTACCGGCCCGTTTGTACTCACTGAAGCTGTCATCGCCGATCATCCCGTAGTCAAAGAAGAAGGCCAGACGCATCTTGGCCGCCTCCACCAGCGGAATGCTCGCCTCCACCGAGTTGGAGAAGGTGTAACGGCCGCCGGTACGGTAGATCCCCTCATACCCGCCGATAGAGCCGTACTCATACCCGCGAACCGTCCGCACGCCGCCCATATAGAACTTGGCGCTGATGGGCAGTTTGTCATATTCGGTGCCGTCGGGTTTGGTACCGGTTCCCACATAGGGAATGGTGCCAAGACGCGCTTTGTAACGCAAAATCAGGTCGTAGTTGATATACTCTTCCAGCCCTCTGAAGATGGCAAACGTAAAGTAGTCTTTGTTATAAACCGCATCCCCGCCGATCCCCGCGTACTGGGCACTGGCGGTAAAGATCATACCCCGCCTCGGCAGGTAGAAGTCGTCGGTATTGTTGTAGCGCAGAGAAAGGGTTCCCGCGCTGGTGACAAAGGCATCTTTATAAAGATCTTTGTCCGGGTACTCGTCGGGAATGTCGCTTAGCTGGGTGGAGTAGTACTGGTACATCAGCGACACATGCCAGTAACGGGCAATCTGCTTGCCCACATTGACCGACCAACCGAAGCGCTTTTCGGTGTAGTCGTAATTCTCAAACTCGTTGCGGTAGATGTTAAAGCCCGCGCTGTACTCACTGTCAAAAATTCTGGGGTTGGTGATGTTGAAGTTGAAGTTGGTGCGGTGGCGCGACAAGTCGGCGCTCAATCCCACCGAAAGGCCGCTACCAAACACGTTACGGTCATTGACCGACGCGTTGAAGATAAAGCCGTCGTAACTGCCGTA
>JAMOMS010000288.1 GCA_027067015.1 Campylobacterales bacterium
GCAATCTATAAGATATATATATATATATATATAGTTTAAGCATAACTATTTATTATCTTATTGCGGGGCATGGAGGCCTTCGTGAGAGTCGTGTGGAGCCTGTTTTTTCTCTTGTTTGGATGGGGCTTTTTAGCGGCGTCTGAATATCAAGATATTTTGACACCGAATGAGAAGATGTGGGTTTTGAAGCGGGTTGATCCCGTTGTGGTCGGGATCACTGCCATACCCAATCAAGTTATTAAAGAGAGTAATCAAACATATGGCGGGTACGCCGTAGATTTGTATCATAAAATCGCCAAACTGACCGGTTTGACATTTAAATTTCACTATTACCCTACCTGGCATGATGTTGTGGAAGCGGCCAGGTTAAAAGAGATTGATGTACTCTTTTTGGCGCAAAAGACACCCTCTCGTCTGGGCTACTTGGATTTTACCGACAAAGTTTTGAGCCTGCAAAACAAAATTATTGTTCGCGCCAATCGGCAAAAAAAGCTCTCATTATCGACGGCAAGCATCGCGGTGACCAGAGGGAGCGCGTTGGAAGAGTACCTTTTGGCGCACTTTGCCAAAGCCAAAGTTGTGCCGGTTGAAAACTTATTGGAAGGTTTGCGGTCGGTTGCCGAAGGTAACGTTGATGCCGTGGTTGCCGAACCGGTCAGAGCCGGATATTTTATAAAAAAGTACAACCTTGATAATCTCAAGATTGCCGATGATTTGGGCTACGACTATGCCCTTCGCATCGCCTCCAGGTCTGATATTCCCATGCTCAACGTCATTTTGAGCAAAGCGGTCGAAGCGATACCGCCTGACGAGTTTGAGGCACTGCGCTTAAAATGGGGATATATGCGGTCGGATATGACTGATAGAAAAACATTGATTTTTATGGGGATTATTTTGGTTTTGATTGCTCTGTTTTCTGGTTATCTTTTTAAGATCAACCGCCGTTTACAAAGGGAAATCGGGGCAAAAGAGCGTGCGCTTGAGGAACTTAACCGCCTACTAAAAGAGCAAAAACGATTGGAAGAGAACTTGCAAAAACGGGTAGAGGAGGAGGTAGAGAAGAATCGGCAACAAGAGATTTTTATGTTTCAGCAAAACCGCCTGGCCCAACTCGGTGAACTGCTTGGCATGATTACCCACCAATGGCAACAGCCCTTGAACAATCTTTTCCTGGCGCATCAACTGCTTTATTCCCGCTACCGTCAGGGCAAGTTGGATGAGGAGATGATGACCCGTTTCAAAAAGACGGTTAAAGAGAATATTGAGCATATGTCGGCTACCATAGAGGACTTTAAAAATTTTTACAAGATCGAAAACAAAAAGCAGGTTTTTGATGTCAGTCAAACCGTGATCTCTACCGTTGAGATGGTACGGCCGGCTTTTGAGAAAGAGGCGATTGAGTTTGTGTTGCAGATAACACCCGGTTGCCGGGCTTTTGGGTACAAAAACGGTCTGTCACAGGTGGTTTTGAATTTGGTGAATAACGCCAAAGAGGCTTATGGGCGTCAATCGACACCAACAAAGCGTATTAAGGTAGAGGTGTCGTGTGAAAAAGGAAAAACGGTCATTGCCGTTGAGGACAATGCCGGCGGGGTACCTGACGCCATTGAGGAAAAGATCTTTACCCCCTACTTTTCAACCAAAGGGAAGAAAGGATCCGGCTTGGGGCTTTATATGACCAAAAAGATTGTCGAAGAGCAGTTAAACGGTTCTATCGTATTACGCAATACGAAGATGGGCGCGCGGTTTGTGATAGAGTTGGGCGGTAAGGAGAGAGGATGAAAAAAAAGCTGACGGCGGTTGTGTTGACGGCAATGGCTCTATGGGGAGGTGAGACACTGGGGTTTGGAGCCGTGATGCACGAGTATGCCCAGCGTTTCTGGGCGCTCTATTACGCTGTCGAGGCGGGTAACTGGGAGTTGGCTGTTTATGAACTGCATGAGCAGTTGGAGGCGCAGGAAATGGGGGAGGCACTGCGGCCTAAACTGGCCGGGGCGCTCAAAACCTTTGAAAAGAGCTCTCTTGCGCCCTTGCAAAAGGCGATTGAAGAGAAAAATTTGAGCGCTTTTAAAAAGGCCTATGCTGACGCAACCCGCGCCTGCAACGCCTGTCACAAAAGTACGGGCCACGGCTACATCCGCTTTCAACTTCCCAAAACCCCGCCGCCTTTGCTTGCGTTTTGATTGATGCGGGTTTTACTGCTTGTCAGCGCCTTTAACGCCCTCTCCCAGCGGGTTTTTTGCGCGCTGGAAGATGCCGGGCACGAGGTAAGCGTGGAGTTTGCTGTCGATGAAGCGGTGATGTTTGAGGCGGTGACAGCGTGGAAGCCGGAGCTGATTCTTTGCCCCTATCTGCTTAAAAAGGTGCCCGAAACGATCTGGCAAAAGATCCCCACCCTTATTTTGCATCCGGGGCCCGTGGGCGATCGGGGCGCCAGTTCGCTTGATTGGGCGATTTTGCGCCAAGAGCGCGAGTGGGGCGTGACGCTCTTGCAGGCCAACGACGAGATGGACGGCGGCCCGGTATGGGGCGAGGGGCGTTTTGCGATGCGTCAAGCCTCCAAAGCGTCGCTCTATCGCCGGGAGGTGAGCGACCTGGCGCTTGAGCTGGTACAAGAGGCGCTGAAAAACTTTGAAAGTCCCTCCTTTTCGCCTATGCCGCAAGAAGAACTCACCCCTATTCACCCTCCTGTACGCCAGAGCGATCGGCAAATTGATTGGGAGCGGGATAATACGCAAACAATCATTCGCAAAATCAACAGCGCGGACAACCGTCCCGGGGTGTTGGATGAGATATTGGGCACCCATTGCTACCTATTCGGCGCCCATGAGGAGGGTGAGCTTAGAGGCGCGCCCAAAGAGGTGCTGGCCAAACGCGACGGAGCGATCTGCCTGGGTACCGTTGACGGGGCGGTGTGGATCAGCCACCTGATGGAGCCGGGGCGTTTCAAACTGCCGGCAACCTTCGTGCTCAAAAAGCGCCTCAAAGGGGTCAAGGAAGAGCGTATACCTCTTTATGTCGATCCTTCGCTTCAGACTTTTAAAGAGATCACCTTCACCCAAAAGGGACGGGTGGGGTATTTGGGCTTTGACTTTTACAACGGAGCCATGAGCGCCGAGCAGTGCGTGCGCCTTAAATACGCCGTTGAGACCCTGCGCGAGGAGGTGGACGTGTTGGTGCTAAAAGGCGGGGAGAACTTCTTTTCCAACGGTATTCACCTCACCATCCTGGAAGATAGCAAAAAACGGGGCGAGGACGGCTGGAGCAATATCAACGCCATGAACAACCTGATCGCTTCGATCCTTTTTAGCGACGACATTCTAACGGTGGCGAGCTTTGGCGCCAACGCCGGGGCGGGGGGTGTCTTTTTGGGCCTGGCGTGCGATTTCGCGGTGGCAAGGGAGGGCGCGGTGCTCAACCCCCATTACAAGACCCTGGGGCTTAGCGGCAGTGAGTACCATACCTATACCCTGCCTTTAAGGGTAGGCGAGAAAAAGGCCAAAGAGCTGACAGAGGCGTGTTTGCCTGTTAGCGCCCACAGAGCAAAGCGACTGGGGATGATAGATGCCGTCTTTCCTTCCGGCGGATACGATGAAGCCTTGAGCAGGTGGTGCGAGGCGCTGGTAGAAGATGAGGATCGCTATTATGACCTGCTGGATGCCAAACGTGACCTGCTGGAGCGGGACGCAGAGAGGATCGAGCGGTGTAAAGAGGCAGAGCTTGAGAGGATGTACCCGGAGTTTTGGGATGAGAGCAGTGATTTTCACCGCCTGCGGCACGATTTTGTCTATAAGGTCTGCCCCCTCAAAGCGCCAAGACGCATAGCCCGACACCGAAAGGATCACGATGCATGAATACTCCATTGTCCAGGCCCTTTTAAACCAGTGTGAAGAGCACGCCAAAGCCAATGACGCTGAAAAAATTACCCGTATCGAGGTAAAGATTGGGGTGCTTAGCGGCGTGGAACCCCATCTGCTAAAGACTGCTTTTGATACATTCAAGGAAAAAACCGTTTGCGAGGAGGCGGAGTTTGTCATGCAGATTCAGCCGGTGGTGATCTATTGCAGTGAGTGTGAAAAGGCGTTTACTCTAAGTGAACACGACTACAGTTGCCCGCAATGCCAGGGAAGTCTTATTAAGATTATTGACGGTGAGGATATGATTTTACTGAGATTGGAGATGGTTTGAAGGATGGCTCCGGATGCTGGATTCGAACCAGCGACCAAGCGGTTAACAGCCGCCTACTCTACCGCTGAGCTAATCCGGAAGCGAAGAGGTCGTGATTGCTTTCAATCACGGCCAGAATTATAAAGCAAAACGGTGGTTTTGTCAAGGGTTTTGGCAGGTTTTTTTGCTTTTTTGCCCTGAAAAAGCGGTACCGTAAAAAGTGAGTCCCATCACCTCTTTTTTGGCGATACGGCCGGCTGAGAGAAGTTGATGAAACGTTTGTAAACTCTGTTGGTCAAAGAGGGTTTGCATATCTTCCATGGTAAGCGGGCGTTTGGCGAGGGTGTCAAGAATTTGCGCCTCGTCAAAACGGGCGGGTTGGCTTTGGCGTGTTCTGCGGGAGACGATATGTACGGGCAAGTCCGCGTCGAACATGGCCGCAATTTGGTGAAGCGCGTGGTAATCCAGCGGGGTGACGGGGTAGGCGGGGGGACGGTCGACGGTGCCAAGGTCAATACGGTCGGCACCGAGGTGTTTGAGCAGGGCATTGAGGGCCGCTATCTCTTCGGGTTTGTCGTTAATACCCGCTACCAGTAAAATTTCCAAAACAAGCTGACCCTGAAACATTTGGCGAAATGTCTGAATATGTCGGGCCAGCACAGCGGGCTCAAGCGTGTGCAGGGGGCGGTCTAAGCGTTTGAGGCATCGGGGGGTGCCGCAGTCAAAAGAGAGTTTGACCATATCCAGTTGGGCCAGGGCCGAGCGGACGGCGGGGTCGTGCAGGGTGGAGCCGTTGGAGAGAATCAGGCTCTTTCTTTCGCCTTTGAGGGTGTTGATCTTTTGAATAAGCTCATGCAAATAGGGGTAGAGGGTGGGTTCGCCGTTGGCGGTAAGGGTGATGACTTCCGTTTCGGGATGATCTTTTAGCGCCTCTTTGAGCGCGTCGATAAAGCGGTCGGCAGGCAGGGGATTGTCTATGGTGTCCACCGGTTGGACAGCGGCCAGTTCACAATAGAGGCAATCGTAATTACAACGCTTTTTGTCAGGGCTTA
>JAMOMS010000289.1 GCA_027067015.1 Campylobacterales bacterium
TGAAACTCATGGGACTCCTTTCATCTTAGACTATAACGTATGGGCACGCAAATGCTTAACTTCATGACCCCCAGTTTTTCGGGAATCGGCGGAAAACGCCCCACCCGCTCAAGGGTTTGAAGGGCCGCTTTGTTAAGCCTTTTATAACGGCAGGGCACGACAACGGCGGCATCTTCAAAGGCACCGTCAGGCAGGAGGGTAAAACGCACCTTCACCGTGCCGACCTGGCGCATCTTTTTGGCCATGCGGGGGTAATATTTGTGCGCCTCTATCGCCTCGCGGATTTTGGCCAGATAGCGTGCCCTAGCCCGCCTGGCTTCCGCCCTGTTTGCAACCGGTCGCGACGGGGCCTTTTGGGTAATAACCGGCGGCGCGGACACGGGCGGAGGCGGCTGAGGCGTAAAAAGAGGTCGCGGCGGGGGTGGGGGCGTCTTTTGAACCGCTACTTTTTTGGGAAATGGCCGTTTTTTGAGACATTTTCTCTTTTTGATCTTTCTTTTTTTCGGTTTGGGTTTAGGTTTGGGCCTTGGCTTTGGCTTTGGCTTGAGTTTTGGCTTTGGTTTCGGTTTGGGCTCAATCGCTGGTTTGGGCGGCGCGGGCGGCGGTTTTAAGTGACAGGCACATAAGTGGATCACCTTTTTTTTCGGTTTGGGCTGTACCGTTTTGGGAGGATGAATCTCTCCAAACATGAGAATCGCCCCCTCCACGATAGCCACGAGAAGCAAAAGAGAGAAAAAGAGAAGGCGCTGTTTCATCTTACCGACTGCATCTTTGCGTGATATTTTACCCGTTTCATTATAGAGGGTTGTCGTTAATTCAACATTAAGCGCCTCAAAAAGAGTACAATATCAACATGAAAAAGGTTCTGATTCTTTGCACCGGCAACAGTTGCCGTTCCATTATCGCCGAGGCGCTGGTCAACCATCTTTTGGCATCCAAGCGGATCCAAGCTTTCAGCGCCGGCGCCAAGCCGAGCGGCCGGGTCAATCCCAATGCCAGGCGAATACTCGAAGAGGCGGGAATGTGGCAAGAGAGCTACCGTTCCAAAAGCGTCGACGAAGCCCTGAAGGAGGGGCCGTTTGACCTGGTGGTCACCGTCTGCGACAATGCCAAGGAGCAGTGCCCCGTTTTACCGGGCACACCGACCGTGCATATCGGTTTTGAAGATCCCGACGGCAAACCCTACACAACCTTTGTCCAAACCTTCGAGGCGATCAAGAGCCGCCTGATTCCTGAGATTCAAAGGCGTTTGAACCCGGCATGACAGCGGTAGCCGTCTTTGCGGGAACGCTCCTGCTTATTCTCCTGCGCCCGCTGGGGCTTTCCATCGGCACCGGCGCCCTGCTGGGCGCCCTGGCCGCATGGCTTGTGGGCGCCGTCTCCCCCGCCGACCTGCTCCATATTGTACAGATCGTCTGGGATCCGACCCTCGCGTTTGTCGGTATCGTGCTCACCGCCATGGCGTTGGAGGAGATGGGGTTTTTCGACTGGTCAGCCGTCTACAGCGCCAGGCTCAGCCGAGGCAGTGGACACCGGCTTTATGTCAATATGATTCTCCTGGGCGCGCTAAGCGCCGCCCTCTTCGCCAACGACGGGGCGGCGCTGATTCTCACCCCCGTCATCCTGGCCAAAATGCGCTATCTCAAGCTCCCCGCCCCCGCGCTTTTCGCGTTTGTCATGGCGGGCGGCTTCATCGGCGACACCGCCTCCAACGCGCTGGTTGTCTCCAACCTCACCAACATCCTCACCGCCGACTTTTTCCATCTTGACTTTCTCTCCTACGCCCAAACCATGTTTTGGCCCAACCTGCTGGCCGTCACCCTCTCACTGGCCGTGCTCTGGCTTCTTTTTCACAACGACCTGCCTACCGCCGTTAATCTCCACGCCCTGCCCGACCCCTCCACGCTCATCAACCCCCGCCTTCTCAAACAGCTCTGGCCCCTGCTCATCTTTTTGGGCGTCACCTACGTAGCGGGCGACCTTTCGGGTCTGCCCGTCAGCGCCATCACCCTCAGCGGGGCGGGGCTTTTGCTATGGCTTGGCCATCGCCACAAAGCCCTTGAGCCGCTCAAACTCCTTCGGCGGGCACCGTGGCAGATCATCTGGTTTAGCGTGGGACTCTATGTGGTGGTATGGGGATTGCACAACGCCGGCTTGAGTCGTCAACTCGCCCACTGGCTTTTGATAGCGCAAAGTCACGGCGAGACCGCCGCCGTGCTGGGTACGGGCTTTTTGGCGGCGATTTTAAGCGCTCTGCTCAACAACCTGCCCGCCGTCATGATGATGAATTTGGCGCTCGATCACCTGGGCCCCCATCTGCATACGGCCATGATCTACGCCAACGTCATCGGTTGCAATATCGGCCCCAAACTCACCCCGTTCGGTTCGCTGGCCACCCTGTTATGGTTGCATCTGCTCAAAGAAAAAGGCGTTGTGATAGGTTGGCGGGAGTATCTGCTTTTTGGCCTTTCAGCCACCCCGCCTGTTCTGGCGGGCTCTTTGGCGGGCCTGCTCTTTTAAAACGCGCCCCGGTTGCGAAGCTCCGCGATCTCGGTCTCGACCATCTCGTCGATCATCTTTTTGTAAATGTCGGCCACCATGTTGGGCGAAACACCCAGCATCAGCGCCTTGTGGCGCACCCGGCCCATCACTTCGTCAATCCGCTCGTCGCTTTTGATCTCCTCCACGCTTTGCTTGAACCCCGCCGCCTGTTTGATGTAGGCGTTGCGCAAAGCGATAAGCTCAACAATCCTGTCGTCAACCTTGTCCACCTCTTGACGCAGTTCTTCGAGGGTATCGCACTTTTTCACATCCATCTTCGCCTCCCTCTTTTTAGCTTATTTTATCCAAAAAATCGCCGCTTTGAAGGTAGCGCGAAAACTCATCGTGCAGCTCCCCGCACTCCCACTCGTCCATCAGGGCGTTTTGCATATCCTCAAGCATCTCCTCAAAACTTTCCCGCGCGCGGGTCAGGTCGTCGGCTTTTTGCCCGCTTTGGCGGGCCATCTCCTCTTGCATGAGCGGCAAAATGCGCGATTGAATCAGCGCTTTGAGCTTCTCACACATCCCCATCGGCCAACTCTTTCAGCTCTTCGTAGATCTCCGCGCACTCACCGCTCTCCAGCGCCCCGACGTTTAGCTCGTCCAGCAAAGCCTCCAGCTCCTCTCTTAGCTCATTGAACTCGGCGTACGCCCCTTTGGTCTCATCATCGGCGCTCTTGGTCTCGGCGATCTGCGCGAAGAGTTCGTCAATCATCACCTTCACGTCCGGCAGTACCTTCACCGCCACCAGCTCTTTAAGTTTCTCACACACAACAGGCTCCTTTTATCCGTTAGCGTATCTTTTTCAAAGCCTCTTGGCGCACCCACGCTTCCTGGCCGAAATCCTCCCACTTTTTATGGGGAAAATGGCCGCTGATACGAATCCATCCGCCCTTTTTGAGGTAGGCCGTCAGCCGGTACCCTTCGGGCAGTTGTCCCAAAGCCCTGCCGCCCGGTTTGTCGTAGTAAGTGAGGGCCGCTTTGGTTTGAAAAAGCGTGGGTTTGAAACGGGTTGTCGCGTTGCTGTCGGCGGGTGCGGGTACGCCCTTTTGGGCGGTGTTGCGTTCTTTCCAGAGGGTTTTGAGCACTTTGTCGTGGGTAACCAGCAGACGTTCAAGCTGTTTGATCCTTGCCACGATAGCCCGCTGGTTGGCCTCCAACTGGGCGATTCTCGCTTCCAGTTTGGCGATATCGGCTTCGGTATAACGGCAGACAAACGAACTCTCCAGTGCCCGACCCGACCCATCGGCGCCAAAACTAAGCGTCACCAGCGCCGTTAATGCCCACCACCATCTCATTTTGACGCCTCCTTCCATTCAAAACGTCCCGCCGTACGGTTTTTGACCACCTTCTCATACGGCCCCACCAGCCCGTGCATCGCCACATACACGCCGGGATCCAGGCACCGGATCGCGCCCAGCGCCAGGGCCAGGTTGGCCGTCGCCTCGACAGGATCGATAAAAAAGGGAACCATCGCCCCCGTAAAGACCACCCGTTTTGATCCAAGCGCCGCCTTGGCTACCGCTTTGGCGCTTAGGTGCATGGTATCGGTGCCGTGCACCACAACCACCGCTTCGCTCCTACACGCCCCAATCGCCTCAACCAGTCGGGCCCGGTCGGCGTCGTCCATGTACAGGCTGTCTTTGTAGATAAGCCCCTCTACGCGCACACCGGCCATCACAGCCACGGCCGCTTCCACGGCCCGGTTGTCACACGGAACGAAAAGCTCCCCTTTAATGGAATCGTAGCGCTTGTTGAAGGTGCCGCCGGTATTGAGTACGACAAGATCCACGGGGTTACCTTTTGGACCGGCTCTCAAAGCGTTTGATAGCCTCTTTGAGATCGCTCATATACTCTTTGGGCGGCCAGTAACCCACCACCGGCTTGGTGATCATCTTCTCATCGGGCGTGAGGAAAAAGGTGGCGGGCACCATGGCGGAGTGGATAAAATCGGGGAAATCGCCCTCCTCCCTATACAAAAGCACGGGGATAAAACGGCGGTTGACATAGTCGCAGACCCGGGGGTTTTGCAGGGTGCGATTCTCCAGTCTTAAACACCATCGGCAGGTGTGCGAGACCAGTAAAACCAACATCGGTTTGCCGCTTTTTTGGGCGTCGGCTTTGGCCTTTTCGTAATCGAGACGCCAATTGGGCTCAGCCCGCAGGATAACCGAGGCCAGAAAGAGTATTGCAAAAAGGTATCGCATCAAAACGCCCTTATCACCTGCTCAAAGACCCGCGTCAACGTCAGCACCTCATCCAGCGTGGTACGCTCGTTGGGAGCGTGAATGGTGTCGTTGACAACGCCAAACTCCACCACGTCCACCCCAAACT
>JAMOMS010000290.1 GCA_027067015.1 Campylobacterales bacterium
GAATGGAGTTTATTATCAACGAGTATATCAAAGCCCACCCCATGGCCCTCAAACACCCCGAAAAGGTCGATACCCCCACCCGCGAGGCGCTGGAGAACCTGACCGCCGCCTATGGGAGCATGACGGAGTTTTTCATTAAAACCCTGAGCGAAGGGGTGGCCGCCATCGCTTCCGCGGTCTACCCCAA
This sequence comes from Campylobacterales bacterium, assembly GCA_027067015.1. Lineage (GTDB taxonomy): Bacteria > Campylobacterota > Campylobacteria > Campylobacterales > Hydrogenimonadaceae > Hydrogenimonas. The sequence goes on from JAMOMS010000290.1 coordinate 188, forward strand.
ACCCTGCGTGGTGCGCATGAGCGATTTTAAGACCAACGAGTACGCCACGCTCCTTGGGGGGCGCTTCTTTGAGCCGGTGGAGGATAACCCGATGATCGGTTTCAGGGGATCAGCACGCTACACCCACCCGGCCTATGAAGAGGGGTTTGCCCTGGAGTGCGCGGCGATGAAGCGGGCAAGAGAGGAGATAGGCATGGAGAACATCATTCTCATGATCCCCTTCTGCCGGCGGGTGGAGGAGGCCGAAAGGGTCATCAAGACCATGGCGCGTTACGGCCTGCGCCGGGGAGAGAAGGGGCTTAAAATCTACATGATGTGCGAAATTCCCAACAACGTCATCCAGATTGACGCTTTCAGTAACTATTTTGACGGCTTTTCTATCGGCAGTAACGACCTGACACAGCTGACGCTGGGCGTTGACCGCGACAGTGAGGTGGTGGCCTTTGATTATGACGAGCGCGATCCCGGGGTGCTCAAGATGATCGAGATGGCGGTGGAAGGGGCCCGGCGTAACGGCCGTCACAGCAGTATCTGCGGGCAGGCGCCCAGCGACTACCCGGAGGTGGCCGCCTTTTTGGTGGGGCTTGGCATTGACGCCATGAGCCTCAACCCCGACAGCGTATTGGCTACCCTGAAACGCATAGTAGAAGAGGAGAAAAAAGTAACGTTGCGCTAACGATGTCTTGTTAACATTCCCGTGTAGAACAAATGCATACTCTAAGGAGGGTAAGATGAGAACACGGGTATGGCAAATGGCGCTTCTTTCATCTGTTACCGCCATCATGATGAGCGGTTGCGGCGGGGGTTCCTCTTCGTCAACGTCTGTCAGTAGCTATGACGTCACCGTTGAGCGGGGGCCCGTTTTGGGGGCCAGGGTGACCGACAGCGCGGGTCAGACGGCTCAGGAGATCGGCGGCGGCCGTTACCGTTTTGCCAATGCGCCGGTCTATCCCCTTTATGCCGGCGGCGGTGTGATTGACGTCAACCGTGACGGTACTGTCTCACCGGGGGATGTGCCCAACCTGCTGACACTTCTCTCATCGGAAGGGGCGGCGCTGACACTTGTTAACAGCGTGGCGGCCAATGCCGAGATTCGCGCGTATCTTAAGAGCACATACGGTTTGAGTGACGCCCAGATTGACAGCGCCACCCCCTCTAGCGACAAAACCATCGCCGCCATCAGCGATGAGCTTTACGCCTATATGCTTGAAAACGGCATCTATGATCCTACACAAATATCGTTGGAGACCATGCAGGCACTTCAAACCCAAATCCAGACCCGCATTGCCCAATATGCCGGCGCGGCGGAATCAACGGCCCAACTGGAGGCGCAACTGGTTCAGCAGTTGGCCGAGCGTCAAAAAGTACGGCTTTTAAGCTCAGCCGACGTAGCCCGCATGCAGACGGCTCAAAATGCCCAAAGCGCGGCCACGGCTCCCGCGACGGGTACGCTGAGTGTGGAGCAAAAATCGACCATCGCCTATATGTGGAACGAAGAGAAACTGGCCAAAGATATCTATTTCGCGCTCAACGCCCTCTATCCCAACCGGGCATTGGAGAATATCGCGGCCAATTCCGAGACACAGCATGAGGCGACCATGCAGTCGTTTGCCCAAAAATATGATGTCAACGTCTTCAACCTCACCGACTACAGCGGCGGTTATGACGAAGCGGGCATGAATGCCCTGGCGGCGGGTGAGTACACCATTCCCGCCATCAAGTCGCTCTATGACACCCTTTATGCCAAAGGCAGTCAGTCGGCACAGGATGCGCTGGAGGTGGGCTGTATGGTAGAAGTAACCGACATCAACGACCTCAATGAGCGCATTGCCGAAGCTTCGGACGTGCCAGATCTGGTGCAGGCGTTTGAGTTTTTAAGAAACGGCAGTTATAACCACTACTGGGCTTTTGACAGCGCGTTGAAAGGTATGGGGGTGAGTGAAGGATGTTGTGTGCTTGGGAGTGAGTATTGCAAAACTCCAGAGGAGTACCCGGCCAACAACGGCATGGCCAACGGCGGAACCGGGGCGGGCCACGGCCCCCGCCGCTAATTTACCGGCGGGAGGTTGATGTGAGGATGTCGGCGATATTGAGCTCAACCACGGTGCCGTGACCGGGCCGACTTTGGATGGAGATGGGTATCTTAAGCGCGTCGCACAACTTTTTGACAATATGCATGCCCAAGCCGTTCCCTTTTGACGACTCTTTGTAGAAACGCTCAAAGACCCGACCGGGGTTTTGAATGCCCCGGCCCGTATCTTCAATGCGCAGTATCGCTGAGCGCGGATCAAAACGGACCGTTACGGAGCCGCCCGGCCTGTTGTGCACAAAGGCGTTGTTTAAAAGATTGTCCAAAATCCTGCCAAAGGCTTTGATGTCGGTGTGAAGGGTGGCGGGCGGTATATCCATGCGGTAGGTGATGTCAGGATGGTTGCCGCCAAGTGTCTCCAGGCGTAGGCGTACCAATTCGGCCAGATCGGCGCGCGTGGCGCGGTTGGCACTCTTTTCAAGATAGGCTTTGAGGTTGTTTTGCAGATCCAGCACGGTTTGGACCGCCTGTTCAATCCGTCCTATCTCGCCGGCTTGGGGGAGTCTCTTTTTTAAGAGGGCGGCGTTGAGGCGAATGGTTGAGAGTGGGGTGTTAAAGTCGTGCAGAATATCTTTGACAAACTCTTCGGTCAAACGCAGGGCGTCTCTAAGCGGGCGCAGGGCGTACCAGGCAAACAGGGCCGAAAGCAGGGCAATAATAATTTCGCTCAGCCCGAAACGCCAGAGGTAGCGCCGGGTGATTTGGCGCTTTAGCTGTGTGTAGCGGCTTTGGGGGAGGGTGATACGCATGGCGTAGTTTTTGGATTGGGGAATAGAGAAATCACTATAGACCGATCCGTCGGCCCCTTTTTTTAAAAGGTTGAGGTTTTGCGTCTTTAGCGGCACGAAAGAGAGGTCATACCCTTGGCATTGCAGGTTGTAACTGCACAGCTTCATCTGCGACGCAATCTCTTTCTCAAGCGCGGTAACGGCCTGGCGGTGGTCTATAAGAAAAAGGGTGCCCACGCTCAGACTCATGGAGAGAAAATAGAGGGCAAACCCTTTTATAAAAGATTCTCTCTCAACAGCTCTCAAGGGTGTATCCTACGCTCCTGATATTGCGGATGGGTAATCGGGTGGTTTGCTTAAGCTTGTTCACGGCTACCCTGAGCGCCGCGTCGGAGGGGTGATGGAGCGCTTCCATCAGATCCGCTTTGTCCACTACCCGGCCGATGTTGGTCATGAAAAGGTGCAAAAGGGCGGTTTGTACCTCGCCCAATGAGAGGGGTTCGCCTTTTTTGTACAAAACCCGCTCGGAAGGGTTGTAGCGGTACTCTCCGCACGTAATCAAACGGTTCTGGTCGGTAAAACGGGAGCGGATGCGAATAAGGAGCTCTTCGGGGAAAAAGGGCTTTTTGATGTAGTCGTAGGCGCCGCTTTCAAACCCTTTGAGAATGGAGGCGATATCGGTTCGGGCGCTGATAAAGAGGGCGGGGGTTTTGTCGTCGGCGTCACGCAGGGCGTCAAGAAGTTGTAGGCCGTCCATATCGGGCACGCCGATGTCAAAAACATAAAGATCGTAACGTTTCTCAAAGGTCCAATCCAGCACCTCATTGCCGCGGGTTGCCCACTCTACCGTGTACCCTTCCTCCTCAAGCATCGCTTTGAGGGTCTCTCCCAACGCCTGATCGTCTTCTAAAAGCAATATATGCAGTGACATGGCTTGGCCTCCTTAGCGTCCGTGTCTTGGCGTGCGCGGCCCCTTGGGGCCTGCCGGAAGCGGCGCAGGGCCCTTTTGGGGGGAGCGGTTTTGGTGTCGGTTCTCTGCCGGTCTGGGAGTGGGAGCCGTTTGCGTGGGGGCGGGAGGCGTGTTGGCCTGGGCTTTGGCGGAGGAGGCTGTTTGCGGGGCGCGGTTGGGCGGCTGTAGGGGTATGGCGCCGGGGCATGAAAGCCGGGTGAGCGGGCCGGGATTGGCGGGCGGACTGCATGGTGGCCCTGAGCCTGGCGATGGCCGCCGCCCTTTGGTTGCGGTTGAGCTCAAAGAGGCGTCGCTTCAGGGCGTTCATCAACTTGACCCGCTCCGCCGGTGGGGCCGACGCGATTTTGGCGATGGCTTCGTCAACGGACTCGGCCCTTAAAGGCAAAACAGAGAGTACCAACAGTGCCAGGAGGGTTATTGCGCGCGTTTTGAACATGATATATTATGACATAAGAAACGTTAGCAAAACGCAAGCGGTATGTTCACGTTGCGTTCATTTGGGGGCGCTATGATTGGCGTTATGAAAAAAAGATTCCTACTATTCACCCTGACAGCCGGGCTCTACGCCCAGACCCTGACACTGCAAGAGTGCCTCCGGCAGGCCCTGCAAAACCACCCGGATATCAAAGCCGGACTGCTTGAGATACGTCTGCAAAAGGCCCGCCTCAAAACGGCGCAAAGCGACAGGTTGCCGCAGGTTTCGGCCTATGCGGAGTATGATCCGCAACGCACCTATGTCATGCCCCAAAACGGCACGTTCCATACCCTTGACAAAGAGGGGTGGAGCGCGGGTGTTTCACTGCGTCAACAGATTTTTGATTTCTCCAAAACCGCCCATCGTATTGCGTCGGCCAAAACGGCCGAGGAGATCGCGCGTCTTAATTACGAGGAAGCCAGGGCGCTGATGCGCTACAACGTTCGCGGTGCCTACGCGCTGGTGGCGGTGCAGGCCAAGGCGCTGGAAGCCAGAAAAAAGGACCTGGAAGCCAAAAGGGCGATGCTCAAGCAGGCCCGGGCGCTGGTGGCCAACGGCTTGAAAACCCGGGCGGACGAGAGCCGCTTTGAGGCCGCCGTCCGACAGGCCGAGGAGGCCCTGGCCCTGGCGCAAAGCGCTTATGAGAAGGCAAGAATCTCTTTGGAAGCTTTGATTGGTCAAAAGTTGGCAAAAGAGGATAGGGTGGATCGGTCGGTGTTGTTTCG
>JAMOMS010000291.1 GCA_027067015.1 Campylobacterales bacterium
TCAACCACGTCCACCGGGTGGCAGAATACTCCAAACGGCTGGCCGAACTGGTAGGGATGGAAAAAGAGGAGATAGAACGGCTTTGGCTGGCCTCGCCTATGCATGATATCGGCAAAGTGGCGATACCCGACAATATTTTGAACAAAAACGGGCCGCTCACCGCCGAAGAGTGGCAGATCATGCAAAAACATACGGAGATCGGCTACCGGCTCTTTAAAGATTCGGACAAACCCCTTTTTCAGACCGCCGCCATTATTGCCAGGGAGCACCATGAACGTTACGACGGCACCGGGTACCCCAGGGGGTTAAAGGGAGAGGATATTCATATCTACGGGCGTATTACCGCCCTCGCGGATGTCTTTGACGCCCTCTCGATGGATCGCTGTTATAAAAAGGCGTGGCCGATGGAGAAGGTCATTGCGTATATCAAAGAGCAACGGGGCAAGCAGTTTGACCCCGTTTTGTGTGATCTCTTTTTAAAACATATCGACGACTTCCTGGCCATCCGTAAACGGTTGGCCCACTAAAGCCGTTCGCACCGCTCCTCTTTAAAGGCCATCGCCTCGGCTTTGGCCAACAGGGTTTTGGCCCCTTTGGCAATCATGGCCCCGGCCAGCGCTTTTCCCAATGCCTCCGCCTCGCCCTTTTGGGCCGTCAGGCGCTCCTGCAAAACCTCTGTGCCGTCGGGCAGGCCCACCATGGCGCGGGCGGTAACCTCATCCCCCACCCTGGCGTGCACGGCAATGGGCACCTGGCAACTTCCCTCCAGCTCCGCCACAAAATCGCGCTCAATCTTAGCGGCAAGGGCCGAGTCGGCGTCATTCAAAACCGCCGCGATCTTCTCAACCTCCGGATCATCCACAATCTCGATGCCCAAAGAGGCCTGACCGGAAGGGGGAATCATGATCTCGTCGCTGATGGGATCATGGTAGGGCACACTCTTTAAAAGCCCCAGCCTTTTCATGCCCACATAGGCCAGAATGATGGCGTCATACTCCCCTTCGGCCAGCTTGCGCAGGCGGGTATTGACATTGCCCCGCAGGTTTTTGATAACCAGATCGGGCCGCATACGCTTTAACTGCATTTGACGGCGCAGACTGGTGGTGCCCACCACCGCCCCTTCGGGAAGCGCATCAAGGTTTTGGTAACGGTGGGACAAAAAGCAGTCACGAATATCATCCCGTTTGGTAATGGCCGCCAGCCGAAGACCTTCGGGCAGTTCGGTAGGCACGTCTTTGAGGCTGTGAACCGCCATGTGGGCCTCACCGGCAAGCATCACATCCTCAATCTCCTTGGTAAAGAGCCCCTTACCGCCAATGAGCGCCAAAGGCTTGTCCAAAATCTTATCTCCCGTGGCGGTGACGATTTTAAGCTCCACCGCAAGCTCGGGAAAGGCTTTGGCCAACTCGGCCTTAATATACTCGGCCTGCCAGAGCGCCAACTGACTCCCACGGGTCGCAATGATCAGTTTATCCATCAATACCTACTTCTTCTTTTTGGTAATAAAGCTTTTGTATCGCCCTCTGGTAACATCTTTTTTGCCGTCGGCATACACCGTCGGCGTGCCGGTCACCAGCAGTTTCTTGGCGGTTTTGGTGTCGTGTTTCAGGAGCTTGTCAACCCACGGCGCGTGAAGTTTTTTGGCATCTACCTCGTAGCCGGTCTGCTTTTTGACAATGGCAAGAATCTTCTTCTCGTCTGTTAGTTTATAGTCAATTGGCAATGTATACATCTTTTCCACAACATCCTTACGCCCCTCTTTTTGGGCCACGGCCATCACCCGCACCAGCGTCGCTGACGCCGGGTGCAGTGAGACCAACGGCATATGATAGTAATAGAGCGCGATATCACCCGGATGCTCCTTGGCCGCTTTCATAATATCGGGCACGCTCATGCGGCAAAAGGGGCAGAGCGGATCGGAAAAGACAATGATTTTGTGTTTGGCGTCGGCTTTGCCGTAAAGCAGGTGGCTTTTGTCGTAGATATCGGCCGGCATTTTGGGCTGGATCATGGAGCGCACGTCACGGCCCGTTTTGCGATCAACCAGCTCCGTGGTGATCAGGTTTTTACTGACAAACAGAATATCCTCAAACTCTATGCGTCGGCGCTCTTTGCCGCGACTAAGATTAATATCCAGCGCCATCACGTAGGCCGACCACCCCTTGATGCCCGGAATGGGCAGTTTGTCGGTAATCTTGACACTGTTGACGTGTACCTGCGGATTGCGCGCGAGTTTGTGTTTGACAAAGCGAACAACATCACCGTCGCCGGCTATGAGTACGCTACTTGCGATCGCAAGTGTCGTCAACGATCTCCACATCAATGACATCCATCTCTCCTTCATACGGTTGGGTATCTACCGTGTTGTGCGTTTTGCGCCCTCCGGCCAGGCGAACGGCCAACAGGTTGGCAAATACGCCAAACTGCAACAACACACCGATGATATCGGTCAAAAAACCGGGCACGATCAGAAGCAGTGCCCCGATCAGCGCCGCCATATTCTGGTTCTGAAAGGTCTCCGGGCCGATCGTCCCGGCCCGTAGGGCCTGCATATTTTCAAAAAAAGTATAGCGGAAGTTGGTTAACAGCAGTAAACCCGCCACCGCACTGCCGATGACCTCCACGAAGGTCCAAAAAGGGCCCAGCGCCGACGCCATCTTGACCGAAACGTAGATCTCCAAAAAGAGGTAGAGCAAAAACCAGATCATCGCACGCTTTCGGCCACTTTGGCAACCGCCTCCTCCAGGCTTAGATCCTCTCTTGCCAGGCTCTTGCGGCAAACCAGCTCCACCTTGCCCTCGGAGAGCTTTTTGCCCACCACCACGGCATAGGGAAAGCCGATGAGCTCAAAATCTTTCATCTTAAAACCAAACCGCTCGGGCCGGTCATCCAGCAAAACATCCACCCCTTTTTGGCGCAGGGCCTCATAGATCTTCTCGCCCGCTTCCCTTTGGGCCTCGTCCTTGACGTTGCCCACCACGACCACCGCTTCAAAAGGGGCTACCGAAGCGGGCCATATGGCCCCTTTCTCGTCGTGGTTTTGCTCCACCACCGCCGCCAGCAGACGGCTTACGCCAATACCGTAGGTGCCCATGACAAAGGGGCGGGCCTTGCCGTTTTGATCCAAAAAAGTCGCCTCCAGCGGTTCGGAGTAGCGGGTGCCAAGCTGGAAAATGTGCCCCACTTCAATCCCTTTGGTATAGCGCAGTTTTGCGCCGCAACGGGGACAGGCGTCCCCCTCCTGCACCTGGGCCAGATCGGCAAAACGGGCATCATTCAAAACGGCCAGGTTCACGCCCACATAGTGGTAATCTTTCTCGTTGGCGCCGCAGATCATCTTCTGCGCGCCACGAAGTCCTTCATCAAGTACCATCGTGACACCGTGCACGGCCGCCTCTTCTTTGTAGACCGGCGCCCCTTCGGGCGCGTTGACGTTACGTACCAGCTCCACCGGGCCCATGAAACCGGGCACCAGCCCCGCCGCTACCAACTCCTCTTCGCTCACGTCCACCAGCTCGTTGGCCCCGACGGCGTTGGCCGCCTTGACCTCCTGCAGGGTGTCGCTTCCTCGCAGGAAGAAGAGGACAATCTCGCTCTTTCCCTCGTCATACAGCGCCCGCTTGGCCACGGTCTTGACCAAAAACCAGGGATCGACAAAAAAGAATGTCGCCAAATCCTCAATAGCGCTTATACCAGGGGTATGAAAACGGTTGGGATCCGCCTCGGGCGCCTCTTCGGGCGGCGTGGGTTCAGCCCTTTTGGCCGCCTCGATGTTGGCGGCGTAGTCACACCCCTCGCACACCACGATGGTATCTTCGCCGCTGTCGGCCAACACCATGAACTCCTTGCTTCCCTCGCCGCCGATGGCGCCGCTGTCGGCCTCTACCACCCTAAAATCCAGCCCCATACGCTCAAAAATGCGGCGGTAGGTCGTTTCCATGTGGTTGAACTCCCTGACCATATCCTCTTCGTCGGCGTGGAAGCTGTAACCGTCTTTCATCAAAAACTCCCGCCCGCGCATCAGACCGAAGCGGGGCCGGGCCTCGTCGCGAAACTTGAGGTTGATCTGGTAAAGATTGAGCGGTAACTGCTTATAGCTGTTGACAAACTGTTTGGCCAGCTCCACCATCATCTCCTCGTGGGTGGGCCCCAGCACAAACTCATTCTCCTTGCGGTCTTTGAATCGTAACAACTCCGCCCCGTACTTTTCGTACCGTCCGCTCTTTCGCCACAACTGCGCCGGCGTCACGAAACCGAGCTGTACCTCCTGGCATCCCGCTCTATCCAGCTCCTCTTTGACAATGGCTCGCACCTTGTCCAGCACCCTCTTGCCCAGGGGCAAAAAGTCGTACACCCCGCTGGCTACCTGGTAGATAAACCCGCCCCGCACCAGAAAAATATGGCTGGGAAGCACCGCGTCTTTGGGCGCCTCTTTGAGTGTGGGAATCAGCATTTTGGAAAATCGCACGGTCAAACCTTTTGTTTTAGTGAAAAGTGAACAACGAAAAGTGAAAAGTCGCAAAAAGATCGCTTGCGCTCCCTTTTGCTTTCTATTTGCCCGACGCTTTGCATCGGCTCACACCCATTTTTCATTGTTCACTTTTCACTGTTCACTATTTAATGTCGTCCTTCATAATAAACTCGCACTTGTACTTATCGCCCATCTTGATCTCGGTATCGATCTCAAAGACAAACTTCATCGCCTCGATCACCGTATCCGCCCCCGGCTTGTCGGCCACGGCCCGAAGCTTTTTGGTCGGGGCGTGAAGAAACTTCTTAAAGGCGTTGTGCACCAACCGCTCCACGTTGGCTTCGGTCTCGGGCGGGATGAAACCCTTTTTCACGGCGCGCTTCACCTCCGCCAGCGCCGCCTCTTTGGCCTGAAGACGGATCGCCTTGATCAGCGGGTCGATCATCAGCGACTGGAGCCACTTGAAAAACTCCTGGGTATAACGTCCCACGATCTCATAGGCCCGTCTCGCCTGCTCCCGCCGCAAAGCCAGGTTA
>JAMOMS010000292.1 GCA_027067015.1 Campylobacterales bacterium
CGTCTGGAGATCAACGAGTACACCCCGCCGGGCTACAAACCGGCCATTGTCCTGGCGACCGAGAGCGGCGAGATTATTCGCTACGCCATGGAGCCCAAAACGGCCATTTTCGTCCAGGACGGTCAGGATGTGCAAATGGCTGATGTATTGGCCAAAACACCCAAGGCGGTGGCCAAGTCGCGCGACATTACCGGGGGTCTGCCCCGCGTCTCCGAACTCTTTGAGGCGCGTCGCCCCAAAGATCCGGCCCTGATCGCCGAGATTGACGGGGTGGTGGCTTTCGGTAAGCCTTTGCGCGGCAAAGAGCGCATTATTATCCAGGGCGAAAACGGCCAGACCGCCGAGTATCTGGTAGACAAAAACCGCCAGATCCTTGTGCACAACGGCGAGTTTGTCCACGCCGGCGAGAAGCTCACCGACGGTACCGTCAGCAGTCACGATATTTTGCGCATTCTGGGAGAGAAGGCCCTGCACTACTATATGGTCAGCGAGATTCAGCAGGTCTACCGCCGACAGGGGGTTAACATCTCCGACAAACACATTGAGATTATCTATTCGCAGATGTTGCGGCAGGTACGCATTGTAGAAAGCGGCAATACCAAGTTTATTGCCGGTGACCTGGTGAGCAGAAAACAGTTTGCCGAGGAGAATGAGCGTATCATGAAGCTGGGCGGCGAGCCGGCCATTGCCGAGCCGGTACTGGTGGGTATTACGCGCGCCGCGGTGAGCTCTGATAGCTTTATCTCCGCCGCGTCGTTCCAGGATACGACCAAGGTTCTGACCGAAGCGAGTATCTCCGCCAAAGTCGATCCGCTGGAGGATCTCAAAGAGAACGTCATTATCGGTCGGCTCATTCCGGTTGGTACCGGTCTTTATAAACCCGATCATATCAAACTGGAGCAGGCGCAAGGGTGATCCCCTTCGCCCCGCCTTGCTCCCTGTTTTTTTAAAAAACACTTAAATTAAGTTAAATGTAATATTTGTTTGGCTATGATTTGCCATCAATTTTGAGAATTCCGTCAAAATCGAATCACAAGAAAGGAAAAACGAGTGCCTACCATCAACCAATTGGTTCGCAAAGAACGCAAAAAGGTCATCAAAAAGTCTAAGTCGCCGGCACTGGCACGCTGTCCTCAGCGCCGCGGTGTCTGTACCCGCGTCTATACGACAACTCCCAAAAAACCCAACTCGGCGCTTCGGAAAGTCGCCAAAGTGCGCCTGACCAGCGGCTTTGAGATCATTAGCTACATCCCCGGTGAGGGCCACAACCTGCAAGAGCACAGCATTGTGCTGGTTCGCGGCGGCCGGGTTAAAGACCTTCCGGGTGTGAAGTACCACATTGTCCGCGGCGCACTCGATACCGCCGGTGTCGCCAATCGCCGCGTTTCACGCTCCAAATACGGTGCGAAGCGCCCCAAATCATAATTAGAGGTAAAAAATGAGAAGAAGAAGAGCCCCCGTACGTGAAGTGATGCCTGACCCGATTTACGGCAGTAAAGTGGTCACCAAGTTTATCAACGGGATCATGCTTGATGGGAAGAAATCCGTTGCCGAAACAGTAATGTACAGCGCTTTGAAGATCGCCGAAGAGAAGACCGGAAAAAAAGGGATCGAAGTTTTTAACGAGGCGATCGAAAATGTCAAGCCCGTGATGGAAGTCAAAAGTCGCCGGGTCGGCGGCGCGACTTACCAAGTCCCCGTTGAGGTACGTCCTGTTCGCCAGCAGGCTCTGGCGATCCGCTGGATTATCGAAGCGGCGCGTAAACGCAACGAGCGGACCATGGCCCAGCGTCTGGCCAATGAATTGATGGAAGCGGCCGATAAACGCGGCGCGGCTTACAAGAAGAAAGAAGACACCTACAAAATGGCGGAAGCGAACAAAGCGTTCGCCCACTATCGATGGTAAGCGACTTAGACCTTTACTTGTCTATTCTCTCTCTTTCCGCTTTGGCGGAGGGGAGATATTTAAACCGCAATTTGCTATAATCCCCCCAAATTTTACCAATTTACAAAAGGAAACCAGATGGCACGAAAAACCCCCATTGAACGTGTACGAAACATCGGTATCGCCGCGCACATCGACGCCGGTAAGACCACAACGACGGAGCGGATCCTCTTTTATACCGGACTCTCCCACAAAATCGGTGAGGTGCACGAAGGTGCGGCCACAATGGACTGGATGGAGCAGGAGCAGGAGCGGGGTATTACCATTACCTCCGCGGCGACCACCTGTTTTTGGAAAAATCACCAGATCAACATCATTGACACCCCGGGTCACGTCGACTTTACCATTGAGGTTGAGCGCTCCATGCGTGTTCTTGACGGTGCGGTGGCGGTCTTCTGTGCCGTCGGCGGCGTTCAGCCCCAGTCTGAAACCGTCTGGCGCCAGGCCAACAAATACGGTGTTCCCCGCATGGCGTTTGTCAACAAGATGGACCGCGTGGGTGCCGACTTCTTTGAGGTAGAGCGCCAGATCAAGGAGCGCCTCAAATCCAACGCCGTGCCGATTCAGATTCCCATCGGCGCCGAAGATGACTTTAAAGGGGTGGTCGACCTTGTCGAGATGAAAGCGATCATCTGGGAAGATGAGGGTTACGGACAAAAATATGAAGTAACCGACATCCCCGCCGATCTGGTCGACAAAGCCAACGAGTATCGCGAAAAGCTGATTGAGGCGGTGGCCGAAACCAGCGAAGAGTTGATGGAAAAATATTTCGGCGGCGAAGAGTTGACGGTTGAAGAGATTAAAGCGGGTATTAAAACCGCGACGCTGGATATGAGCATGGTGCCGATGCTTTGCGGTACCGCCTTTAAAAACAAAGGCGTTCAGCCCATGCTCGACGCCGTTGTCGACTACCTGCCCGCGCCGACCGAGGTTAAGAATATCCGCGGCGAGGATATGGACGGCAACCCGGTTGAGATTCAATCCACCGACGACGGCCCGTTCGCGGCGCTGGCCTTTAAGATTATGACCGACCCCTTTGTCGGCCAGCTCACCTTTATCCGCGTCTATCGCGGTATTATCGAAGCGGGTAGCTACGTCTACAACTCCACCAAGGGCAAAAAAGAGCGTATCGGACGTCTTCTTAAAATGCACTCCAATAAGCGCGAGGAGATTAAAGAGCTCTACGCCGGCGAGATCGGCGCGTGTGTGGGGCTGAAGTCGACCCTGACCGGTGACACCCTGTGTGACGAGAAAGAGAAAGTGATTCTTGAGCGCATGGAGTTCCCCGATCCGGTTATCTCCGTCGCCGTCGAGCCCAAGACAAAAGCCGACCAGGAGAAGATGTCTATTGCCCTGCAAAAACTGGCCGAAGAGGATCCCAGTTTCCGCGTTCACACCGACGAGGAGAGCGGTCAGACCATCATCTCCGGTATGGGTGAATTGCACCTGGAGATTATTGTTGACCGTATGATGCGCGAGTTTAAAGTGGAAGCTGAGGTGGGTCAACCCCAGGTTGCTTACCGTGAAACCATCAAGACCCCGGTCGAGCAGGAGTACAAGTACGCCAAGCAGTCCGGCGGTCGCGGCCAGTACGGCCATGTCTTCCTCAAACTCGAGCCCCGCGAACCCGGCAGCGGTTATGAGTTTGTCGATGAGATTAAAGGGGGCGTGGTTCCCCGCGAGTACATTCCGGCTGTCGACAAAGGCGTGCAGGAAGCGATGCAAAACGGCGTGCTGGCCGGCTACCCGGTCGAAGATGTGCGCGTCACGCTCTACGACGGTAGCTACCACGATGTCGACTCCAGCGAGATGGCCTTTAAACTGGCCGGCTCCATGTGTTTTAAAGAGGGTGCCAAGAAGGCCAACCCGGTCATTCTTGAACCGATCATGAAAGTCGAGGTCGAGGTACCCGAAGAGTATATGGGCGACGTTATCGGCGACCTCAACCGCCGCCGCGGTCAGATCAACAGCATGGAAGATCGCCACGGTAACAAGATTGTCAACGCTTTCGTGCCGCTGGCTGAGATGTTTGGTTACTCCACCGACCTGCGCTCCGCCACCCAGGGACGCGGCACTTACGCGATGGAGTTTGACCACTACGAAGAGGTTCCCAAAAACGTCGCCGACGAAATCATCAAAAAACGCAACGGCTAACCAAAAACCGGGGGCTTCCCCGGTTCTTTTGGTGAAAACCAAAAATGAAAAGTTGCGGAAAACGCTCCGCTTTTTACCTTCTGCTTAACACTCTGTACGCAACACTCTCTTCGACCCCGTAGCTCAGCAGGATAGAGCGTCGGATTCCTAATCCGAAGGCCGCGCGTTCGAATCGCGCCGGGGTCACCACCGCAAATGTTGTTTGATCCATTGATATAAAATTTTCCTCTTTGTTCCCGGAAACAAAAAGTTCGTTTTTTGTTATAATAGCGTTGACCAACACCTTATAGCGGTCTATGGCTCGGTTTGGAAGCCTGTGGGTAGCTCCCACGGGCTTTTTTTTTGACCGGGCCAAGACTGCTATAAGGAGGCCGTCATGTGGCGTTTACTGTTGGTCATCGCACTCTTTGTAGCGCTTATTGTTACAAAAGCGTATTGACGCCACGGGGTCGGGGATTCCCGGCCCGGCCTCCTCTCTTTAGCCTCTCTAACCTTAAGAGCCTTCATCGCGCCGGGGCACCACTCTTTAATGCAACATGAAAATCATAAAATGAAAAATTTCTCCGTCATTGAAAGGTCTTTTAAACTGGTATAATCTTTTCCATGAATGATAAAAACAACGCATTGATCGAAGCGGTCAAAAGTGATGCTTACAACCGTCTGAAACGGTTACTGGAAGCGGGCGGCGATCCCAATACCGAAGATAGCGAGGGGCGACCCCTGGCCTATTTGGCGATTCGTCACGGCGCCGAAGCCGATACGCTGGCTTTGTTGTTGCAAAGCGGGGCGGATATCGCCTGGTGTACAGAAGAGGGGGTTGGTTTACTGGATGAGGCGGTAGAGCGCAACCGGATCGACCTGGCTACTTTGCTGATAGACCGAGGCATAGACCCCGCCGGCACCAGGCG
>JAMOMS010000293.1 GCA_027067015.1 Campylobacterales bacterium
TAGAGAACGGGAAGCATAACTATCCCAATACCACCTATACCGAAGAGATGTACCGCAACGAGTTTGACTTTACCCGCGGCAAGAAAGAGGATACCGGCTTTGCCTACCACTGTGTCAACTGTCAGGGTAACTGCGCCTGGGAGGTCTGGTCGCATAACGGGGTGGTAACCCGGGAGAACCAGTCGGCCCGCTACCCCTCCATTAATGCCAAGATTCCCGACTTCAACCCCCGGGGTTGTAACAAAGGGGTGCAACACTCCCAGATCATGTATGAAAAAGATCGGATTCTTTATCCGATGAAGCGTGTCGGCGAGCGGGGCGAGGGCAAATGGAAACGCATCAGTTGGGACGAAGCGGCTACGGAAGTGGCCGAAAAGATCTTTGAGGTGATGACCGATCCCGACAGAGGGCCGGACAAACTGATGGTGCACGCCGGCACGGGTCTGCTGACCGAAGGACGGCGGGGCGCGCCGCTGAGATTTTCGACGCAACTTGGCGCGGTGCGGATCTACCCCGCATCGTATCTTGGCGATATGTTCTCCGGCGCGGCGATCGCCTACGGCGAGGGGAACGTGGGCGGCACCTACGACTTTATGTACAACGTCGACACCTCCATTTTTTGGGGCGGTAACCCCTCGGTTTCGCGGATTCCCGATGCCCACTTTGTCTGGGAGGGCAAATACAACGGCGCCAAAGTCATCATCATCACGCCCGAGTACAACGCGTCGGCCAAGTCGGCCGATTTGTGGATTCCGATCAAGGCGGGTAGCGACAATATCCTGGCCATGAGTGTCATTCATGTGATCTTGAACGAAAAGCTTTACAAACCGGGATTTATGAAGATCTTTACCGATCTGCCCTTCCTGGTGCGACTGGACAACCGGAAACTGCTACGCCGATCCGATATGGAGCATGCCCAAAACGAGGAGGAAGAGGAGAAGTTTGAGGAGGAGTTCTACGCCTGGAACCGCAAAACGGGCAAGCCGGCCCTGATGCCCGGAAGCGAGGGGAGTGAGCACCATACCTTGCGGCTGGATGAATTTGGGATCGACCCGGAGCTGGAGGGAAGCTGGACGGTGACGCTGGCTGACGGCAAAGAGGTGAAAGTGACCACCGTCTTTGAACTGCTTAAAAAATCGGCGGCCAACTTCGCGCCGGAGCGTACCAAGGAGATGACCGGCGTGCATCCTGATCTGGTGCGCGAATTGGCCCATGACATCGCCAAACCCAAAGTGGTCACCATTACCACCGGCTTTTCGCTCAACAAATATTTCAACGGCATGATGACCATTTGGAATATCGCCTCCATCTGCGGTTTGACCGGACGCATGGGACCTTACGGCGGTTTGAATACCGAAAACGAGTTCAGTCTTAGCGGACTGGGGGCGCTCAGCGGCTTTGGCGGCAAATACAAACCGCGTTTTGGTTCCGGTTTCGTGGGCGAGTTTGTCTTTGGTGACGGGCTGAAAACCTTTGATCAGTACTTCAGTGACGAAGATGTGCGCCGCGCCCAGAACGGCATGAGCAAAAAAGATTACATGGAGATCGTCGAGAGCCTGCTCAAAGAGGGAGAAAACAACAAAGCCAACCTTGAATCGCATCACGGCAACGTGGTCAAACCCTGGTGGCAACCCGAAGTGGCGCTTATTGTGGCCGACTCGAAGTTTCGCCGCAACAAGGGGAGCAAATACCGTGAAGCCTTTTTGAAAAAGACCAAGTTTTTCTGTTATGTCGATTTTCGCATGAGCGAGGCGGCGGTCTATGCCGACATTCTTCTGCCGGCCAAATCCCACTATGAGGTTTATGACCTGCGTACGAGTCCTGGATACCACCGCTTTACCAACCTGGCCAAACCGATCGCCAATATGAAGCCGGTGGGCGAGGCGATGGATGAGTGGAGTATGTTCGCCCTGTTGGCCAAGAAGCTGGAGGAGGTGGCCAACCGTCCGGAGAATCGGGATAAAGCCAAGGTGCCCGACAACAAAGCCTACGCCAGAGAGGGGTATCGGGATCTTCTTAACTTCTATAAAGAGTACACCAATACCGACGAGGAGTCCGAAGCGGCGGGCGAGCCCTATTTGGGTACCGACAAGCTGGCGGTGCAGGCGGCGCTGGAGAAGTGTGAGCAGTATGAGCCCTGGACGATGGAGAAGATGTACAAAGCGGGCGGATTTTTGCAGTTGAATGAAAAGGCGGGCAAGATGTCGCCGCTTTATGCCGACCGGCCCTACTTTACGTTTGAGAACCATCTTTATAAGTTCGAGCGCCTGGAGACGCTCAGCGGCCGGCAGACTTTCTATGTCGATCACGATATGTTTATTAGGCTGGGCGCGGCCACCAACACCGGTATGGAGGGCATTCGGCCCGTGGGCGGCAAGTACCCCTTTGTGCTGATGACGCCCCATGCCCGCTGGTCGATCCACTCCAACTACAAGCAAAGCCGTATTCTCCAGCGCCTGCAACGCGGTGTGCCCTATGTGCAGGTCAACCGCATCGTGGCCGAGAAGAAGGGGATCAAGGACGGCGATACGATCCGGATTTTCAACAACCTGGGCGAGTTTTACGCCATGGCCAAGGTCTCCAGCTCCTGCCCGCCCGACGGACTGGTGATGGAGCATGGCTGGGAGCCTTATATGTACAAATTCAAAAAAGGCCACAATGAGGTGGTGCCCACGGCACTCAACCTGCTGGAGATGGCCGACGGTTGGGGCCATCTGAAGTTTGGCGGTCTTTGGGACGGTAACCAGTACGCGTATGACGGCGCCATCGACTTTGAAAAAGCAAATGTGTAAGGTAGGAGAGAGTAATGTCTAAACGACAATTAGCCATGGTCATGGACCTGAACAAGTGTATCGGATGTCAGACCTGTACGGTGGCCTGCAAGACCCAGTGGACCAACCGTAACGGCCGCGAGTATATGTACTGGAACAACGTGGAGACCTATCCGGGGACCGGGTATCCGAAAAACTGGATGGAACTGGGGGGCGGATTTGACGCTGGCGGTGATCTGCAGGCGGGTATCGTGCCCAATATTGAAGCCGATTACGGCGTGCCCTGGGACTACAACCACGACGAACTGCAGTTTGGTGAACAGCTCAAGCCCAACGTGGAACCCACCTGGGGGCCCAACTGGGACGAGGATCAGGGGGCGGGGGATTTCCCCAACGACAACTACTTTTTCTATATTCCCCGTATCTGTAACCACTGTACCAATCCGGGGTGCCTGAGCGCCTGCCCGCGTGACGCCATTTTCAAACGGGAAGAGGACGGTGTGGTACTGGTGGACCTGGATCGGTGCCAGGGGTATCGTTACTGTATCGCGGGGTGTCCGTACAAAAAGATCTACTTCAACCCCAAAATCAGCAAGTCCGAAAAGTGTATCCTTTGCTTTCCCCGGATCGAGAAGGGTCTGCCGCCGGCGTGCGCCCAGCAGTGTGTGGGGCGGATCCGGTTTGTGGGCTTTCTGGATGACGAGGAGAGCCAGGTTTATAAACTGGTGCACAAATACAAGGTGGCCCTGCCGTTGCGCCCCGACTACGGTACCCAGCCCAACGTCTACTACGTCCCGCCCACCGAAGCGCCGCCGAAGTTCGACGCGGAGGGACGCATTATCGAGGGGAGCAATCGGATTCCGATCGAAGAGCTTGAAAAACTCTTCGGCAAAGAGGTGCACCAGGCCATCAAGACCCTCAAAGCGGAGATGAAAAAGCGTAAGGAGACGGGTGAGAGTGAGCTGATGGACCTGCTGATCGCCTATAAGCATGAGGATATGTTCCGGCTGGATCAAAACTACTATCAGCAGGTGGCCAAAGAGAAAAAACTCTCCCTGGTTCCCATTGACAACCGCTATATGGCGGGCAAGCATACCGCCGACAAATATACCTTCAAGGTGGTGGAATATGAATAAGAAATTTCTGGCGACGGCGGCCTCAACGCTGATGGCGACGGCGGTTATGGCGCAGGATGTGATTGTGGCCAAGAAAGCGGCCTACGATGTCGGCAAACTGACCGCCTCTTCACAGGTCTGGAACCATGTGAAGGGGACAGCGGTGATTCTTTACCCGCAGACCACGATTCGCATGAATGATAAGAAGGCGCATATGGCCAACAAGGTGGTGCACGCCAAGAAGGCGACGGTCAAGGCGCTCTATGACGGCAAAAAGATCGCCTTTTTGCTGGAGTGGCCCGACGGTACCAAAAGTGTGCAAAAAGGGTATCAGTCCGATGTGTACGGCGACGGCTTCGCGGTGCAGTTTCCCGTTCATTACGACCATCCCAAAACACTGCCCTATATCGGAATGGGCAGTGAGGGGCGCCCGGTTATTATTCACCTTAAAAAAGCGGTACAGGCCGTATTTGAGCCCAACGGTGACGGGGATGTGGGGATGCAACAAAATGTTTTGAGCAAACCCTACTTCGGCGATGCCGTTGGAAAGTACCAGGATGAGGTGGCCAAGCGGGCGGTGAAAAACTATCGGCGCGCTTTTATCTCCGAGGGATTCCGCTCCATGACGGAGATTAAAGACGGCAGTGAGACGTTCTCGGCCGATATGAAATATACGGGCAAAGGGTGGCGAGGCGCCGTGACCCGGCCTCTGAGAGATATTTATCTTAACCTGGACAACGGGGCCTTTCCCGTGGCGTTTGCCGCCTGGGACGGCGCGAGACTCAACCGTGACGGCCTCAAGCTTCTCTCTTCCTGGGTGCCGGTGCGGCTGGAGGGTAAAACGGGCGGTGAGGCGCTCATTAAAGAGCTGACGGCCGATCCCAAGGGCGACATCGCCAACGGCAAAGCGCTGGTGGAGCAGAACGGCTGTACCGGGTGTCACTATATTCCGGGTATGAGTATGCCCGGTTTCATGGCGCCGGGGCTGGCCAATATCGGCGGTTATTCCACCACAGCTTACCTCAAAGAGTCGCTGGTCGATCCGAGTGCCGTGGTGGTGCCCGGCTACAACCGCAACGCCCACCCCAATACCCCGTGGTACAGCGTCGCCGACG
>JAMOMS010000294.1 GCA_027067015.1 Campylobacterales bacterium
GTATATGTGTCGAATCTTCTTCTTTGTCGCAAACCTTTATCTTTAGTAAAGCTCCTGGAAGGTCAGCACCAGTTTGACGTTTTCGCCCAGCGCTTCGTGTAGACGGCGGGCGATACGGCTCTTTTGCTCAGGATCCAGCGGCATGGGCGTGGTGACGTAAATAACGGCGTGCAATCCTTCCGCTTTGGGCAGGATGGTACGCAGATAGAGGTGGGCTGAGAAAGAGCCGAGGGGAATGGTCTTAACCGCTTCAAAGGCTTTGAAGATGCGCTCTTCAGCCACCAGGGTGCGGGTAGAGAGCCACAGCGGTACGGCAATGAGCGCGACCATGAGCAGTTTGACCACAAAGGCGGTGGATGCGTAACGGCGGGAGGCGTAGCCAAGCAGATAGAAGGTGGCGCCCGCGGCGACAAGAATGCCGGCGATGTTGGCCAAAAAGAGTAAAAAGGCGTTGCCAAATACCAGCCATGACCCCCAACCGATACCGATGCCCGCCACGCAAAGCGGCGGCACCAGGGCCACGGCAATGGCTACGCCCGCCAGGCTTTCGCCCACTTTGGAGTTGGCGTATCCGTAAGCGGCTGAGATACCGGAGAGAACCGCCACGGCCAGGTCCAAAAGCGTGGGATGGGTACGTACAGCCATCTGTTCCGTCACATGGGCAAAAGGGAGCAAAAAGGCGGCCAGCGCCGAGGCGAAGAGGGCGATGATAATAGAAAAGAGAATGGTTTTGGCGCTCTTTTGCAACAAGAAGGTATCAAACCGAATGGCGCCCATGGCAAAGGCAATGATGGGGGCCATGAGAGGGGCGAGGATCATGGCGCCGATAATGGTGGGCGAGGAGTCCTGGAAAAGGCCCGTGGTGGCCATGAGCACGCTGATGAGAAGCAGGGCAATATAATAAAACGGCATGGCCGCGGCTTCCCGCAGGCGGGTAAAAAGGTCGGCAAAGGCCGACTCGGAGGCGATGGGCACCAGCGGGAGGGTGCGTTTGGTAAAAAAGCTGATCAGGTCGTTTTCTAACGGGAGGTTTTGGGTGCGGATACTCTCTTTTTCATCCCCTTTTTGGGTGCATCCTTCTTTGCCGTAAAAGAGCGGCGAACCAAGAGGACGGCTTTCCAGCGTGATTTTGGGTAATCCCTTTTTCTGGCCGTTGATCCGTACCGGTAAAGGTGTACCGTCGGCGCTTTCAATGGTAATGGTGCGGGATTTAACCGTACCGATCCCCTCAGGCAGGCTGTCGGTGGCGGAGGGTTTGGCCCGATTGGCCAGAAAAAGGCGCAGTTTCAGGGCATCCATGACGCTTTGGGGGGCGTAGATCAAAGCGGCCGATCGGTCGCAGTGGTTGTCGTCGGGGTGGAAGAAGCGTGTGCGCAGGCACGAAAGGGTGGCCTCACTGCCCGCTTCAATCTGGATGGCCGCCGTTTTGAAGGTGTGGGCTTTGGCCGTGGAGAGTTGGATTTCACGCATCTTAAGTGAGAAAAGCCCGCGAAAGAGGGTGCCGAGTGACGCCTTGTCGCGCCATATCCGGTGTCCGATTTCGATTGTTCCAAAAAGCGGACGGTCATTGCAATAGAGTTGGGTGTGGAGTTTCCCGTAACGGTGATCATGTAGCGCGTTTAAAAGCGACTCTATTTTATCGGGTAGGCAGAAGTGCCGTTTTTGGAGAGGGTTTTGCTCCCAGGGGAGGGGAATGATCAGTTTGGCTTTCGGCGCACTCTCAACCCAGTTTAAGAAGCTCTCATCGCTTAAAAGCGTAAAAAGGTAGCGCTCATCCGTCTCGTTTGGCGGCGTATCTACGTCCAAAGCGATTGCCGGGGTTTGGCAAATGTGGGCAATGGCATCCAGCGCTTTTTGACGTAACGTTTCGGGTACGGCGGGTTCATAGAGCAAAACGGATTCGGCCATCGGCACTCCTTTGGGTGACAATGGCCGTATTATAGGTAAAAACCAAACCCCTCGTCAAAGCGGTTAGGAGATAGGGATATGACGCTCCCGGTTCATATCGTCAAGCAGTTTGTACATGGTATCGGTTTCGCGGTTCATGCGGGCAAAGGCTTCCCTGCTATCCGCCTGGGCATTCATCACCTCATCCATACTCTCTTCAAAACGGTGTTGGGAGGCCTCAATCTGGGCATAACCCCGGGTTCCCTCAAACGCCTTTTTACCCGATTCGTCATACCAGTTTTGAAAACTGTTGACGCCGCTGTCGTCAATGTGACGGCTTTGGCCGACAATCTTCTCTTCATAACCGCGGCTTTTGAAAAGGAAGTTGTTGATCTTTTGTTGCAGTGCCGAAAGGGAGTTGGCCAGGTTGTGCAGTTCGTCGATGGTTTTAATATCAATTTCGTACAGTTTGTCAAATCCCTCTTTGAAATTGCCCATAAACTCGTTCATAAAGTCGATGATCTCATTTAACTGCTCCACGCCGTCAGCCATAAGGGAGCTGTTTTGATTGAGAACGTTGATGTTGGCTTCGACCTCGTTGGTGGCTTTTTGGGTCCGTTCGGCCAGTTTACGCACTTCGTCGGCCACGACGGCAAACCCCCGGCCGTGCTCACCGGCCCTGGCCGCTTCAATGGCGGCGTTGAGCGCCAGCAGGTTGGTCTGGTCGGCGATATCTTTAATCAGCTGAATTACTTCCGAAATGCCTCGCACACTCTCGTTGAGGTTGTCGGTATTGCCGCCCAACGAGACGGTAAAAGAGGTAAGATTGGAGATTTGGCCGATAAATTTGTCAAATGTCTCACGCAGTTCCTCAATCTCGCCCTTGACCTCCGCCGATGTTTCGGCCATCAGACGCAGATTTTCCACGTTGGCTCTGGAATTTTCGGCTATCTCTTCCATGTTTTTGACATTGCTGTTGAGCATATCGGCAATCACGTGGTCAACGCTGTTGTGCCGGTGTTTGTCGTTTTGTTCTTTGAGCATACGGTTTTCCTGCTGAAGCGAGGCGATTCGGTTTTGCAAACCGCCAATCTCCTCTTTACACTCATGTAGTAACCTTTCCAGCTCGGTGATGCGCTGTTTGTAACCGTTATTAAACATGAAAACTCTTTTTATTGGATTATTTTTATTATACAGAATTATCTTAATAGCAGTTTGAAAATTATCGACTATCTTTTGGGAAGGCTTTGGCGAAGAATATTGGTGCGCAGGGTTCGGCGTAAAATCAGTTCGGTGATCCATGCCAGTACAAAAGCCCCAAGCAGATAAAGAGGCAGGGCATCATGGCGATGTTGGTAGAGGGTGAGCGTGATTAAGAGGGTCATGGCCGCAACGGCCAGCGCGATCAGCGGTCGGCTGGCGCCGGTCTGGTCGGCCAGTCGCCAGTGACCGGCATGAACCAATCCCTGCACCAGCAAAACCGTCAAGGCGGCCACGGTGGTGATTTGCGTGAGGTTGAAAAAGAGAATCATGGGCACAACCAAAAGAGTGCTTACCAGCAGGCCCTCAAACGATTGAAAGACATTGTAGCTGTAAATTTTTGGCAGATTTCCCTCTTTGGCAAGAGTATAGCCGATCTCCGCGACGGCGTAGAGGGTGGCGTTAATGGCCGACGCGGTGGCCAGCATGGCGGTAACCGCCATAATTTTAAAACCCATCATGCCAAAAACCGGTCGGGCCGCTTCGGCCAGGGCGTAATCTTTGGCGGATATCACTTTTTGAAGAGGAAGATTGCCCAAAACGGCCAGACTGGTCAGCAGATAGAGCGCCATGACAAAGACAATGGCGCCGGTCATCGCTTTGGGCATGGTGCGGGCGGGATTGCGCATCTCTTCGACGGTATTGGTAATGACCGAAAAGCCCTGGTAGGCAAAAAAGGTCAGTCCCGCCGCGTAGAGCAGGGGGGGCGTACCGGCTTGGAAGGAGGGGGTAAGAAGTTTGGGATTGGCGTGATAGAGAGCGATGGCGGTAAAGAGCAGAAGAACGGAGACTTTGATAATGACAATGGCATTTTCAAAACGGGCCACCCATGCGGCGCCAATGAGATTGACGAGGGTAAAAAATCCCACAATGCCCAAGGCGTACAGTGTGGCCGAGCCGGGCAAAAACGACGCGGCGTAGGCGCCGAACGATTTGGCCACGGCGGCGATGGCGACCAGTTGGGAGAGGTAAAAAAGAACTCCCAGCATACCGGAAAAGATCCCTTCGCCGTAGCCTTGCACCAGATACTCGACCAACCCGCCCCGGGAGGGGTAGCGTATGGCCAGTTTGACAAGGGAGTAGCCGCTAAGGAGCGCGGCGATGCCGCCGATAAAAAAAGAGACCCACACCAGGTTACCGGCGATGGCGCCGGCCTGGCCGATGACAATGAAAATACCCGCCCCTACCATGGAGCCGATGCCCAGCATGGCGGCGTCAAAAGCGGTGAAATTTTTGGAGGTTTGCATGGTTTAATTGTAGTCGCCAAGGGTAAACGGAAGCTAACAGGAAAATATGATAAAATGAGAATATGAAGTTGTTAGAGCAAATTGGCCGCCTGCCGGAAAAGACCAAAGAGAAAGTTGTTTTGAAATTAAGGGAAAAAGCATTGCTTAGAACCCGTGCCAGGCTCATTGAAAGCGGGGTGGAGATAAGCCGCCTGAGTGATGAGGAGCTGGAGGTGATTATCGCCGATGAAGAGGATAAGCTTTTAGACGAGTACAAAAGCCGCGGCATCCTGGCACTGCTGGCACTGCTTGGGTTGAGCCTCTTTTAGGAAAAAGCGATGTATCACTATCTTAAATGGGCGGCGCTGGGTATGTTTGTGCGGCGCAACAGCCGTCTTTTGATTATGGCCATAGGAGGTGTCGGGGGCATCTTTTTGGCCGACGCGGTCTATGAGGATATGGCGGATCTGGCCTACAAAACGGGACAGAGCCAAAAGATCGCCTGGTACCTGGGT
>JAMOMS010000295.1 GCA_027067015.1 Campylobacterales bacterium
GGCTTCGGTTTCAACGGTATCTTTGAGGAAATAGCGGAAAAACGCCACCATAATACCAAGGATAAGTCCGGCAATGAAGCCCACAATAATGATAAGCAGTCGTTTGGGTTTTACCGGCTCTTCACCGGCATCGGAGCGGTCAATGACACGGGCCGTTGAAGTCTGATAGGCTTTGGAGATCTCAACTTCCGTACGTTTCTCAAGCAAATAGGCATAGATTTTCTGGTTCACCTCATAATCGGCCGCCAGGTTGGCCAGTTTTTGCTCCTGCTTGGGCATCTGTTGCAATGATTTTTTGTAGTCGCTGATGATCTTTTGCAACTCTTTTTTGCGGTTGCGGATACTGCTGATGTCGTTTTTCAGAAGAAAGAGAATGTTCTTTCGCAGGCTGTTAATCTGCTGGGTCAGGGTGACCACTTCGGGGTGAAGCTCCGTGAAGCTGACCAGAAGGGTTTTACGTCGTAAGATTGTCTCTTGAAGTTTCTCAATACTTTTGCTCAAAGCCGGGTCGGTCATTTGAACAGATCCCAACGTCAAACCCTCAATGTTTTTGTTGTTTTTAACGTAATAAAGGAGGTTTTTGAGAATATTCTCCTCAATCTCAAGCTCTCTTAGCTTGCTTTGGTAATCACTCAGCGATGTGGCCGTCATGGAGGCTTTTTCCGAAAGATTGACCAGCGTGTTTTGTGACTTGAAATTCTCCAACCGCTGACCGGATGCCGCCAGAACCTGTTGGATTTGCTGAAGTTGCGCGTCAATAAACTTTAGCGCCTCATCGGCATTTTGGGTTTTGTACTCAAGCTCCTGGCGCAAATAGGCGTCTACCAAAGCGGCCACATAATCAACCGCCCGGTGGCGGATGTTGTCATCGTAGCTGACCTCAATAATGGAAGATTGCTTGGATTGGGCGTGTACCGAAAGGTTCTCTTTGATCATCTCCACCAGTTTGGCGGTATTGAAAACTTTGAAAAAGTAGTTGCCGTCCGGATCAAAACTACGAATCTTGTCTACCTTCAAGGTAAACCAGGGCGTGGTGATCTTAGTGCCGTAACTGAAATCTTCATCCACGTAGATTTCGTTGCTATGATCGGAAGGAAAGAGTTTTCTAAAAAGCCTCACTATCCAGTTGCTACGGGTATCGACCGTGAGGTGAAATTGGGTCTGGTTGACCGGGATAATATGAAACTTCACATCAACCAGGTCGGCGGTTGTGTTGTCAATAGTAACGACAAACGGGGTATCACGGTATAGTTCTGTGGTGACAATTCCCTCTTTTTTGTAATAGCGAATAGCAAAATTATCCAACTGCTCAAGCGCACGGGTGACCAGGTAGTTGGATTGCAAAATGCCTATCTCATTCTCTATGTTCTGGCCGCCCAAACTCATGACATCCGCAAGAATATCACCTCCCTGGGGCGAGAAACCTTTTTGCTCCTGCGGTAGCTCAATGGTAGAGACCGCCCGGTAAATATCGGGCCGGACATACTGGAACAAAAAGGCGGCCACGGTAACAAGCAGGGTAATAACGGCAATAGAGAGTTTATAGCGTTTAAGGACTTCTATTAACTCTTTGAGGTCAATCTCGTCCTCGTTCTCCACTTCAATAACGGGCGAGGTATATTCTTGTAGGCTCATGGTCTATATCAATCGTCCGTCAACACTTTGATCTGCACAAAAGGAGAGAGCATGCGGGCAATGGCGTCGAAAGGAACCAAAAACTCGTTAACGTCGCGATTAAAGCCTTTCATGTAGCGGGGTTGCACATAGACAATGTCATTGGGACGCAGGTAGAGCGAGCTGATGCCGGCGGCGGAGATGTGCGCCAGGTCTACCACGCGGACACGGGGATTTTTACTGCCGCCTTCAATAATTTTGACTACGGTTCTGTCTGCGGTGTCTTTAAGGTCGCCGGAGCGGGCAATGGCTTCCATCAGGCTCATTACGCCGTCGTTCATCATAACAACACCCGGTTTATTGACATCACCCACCACAAAGACCCGGTGGTTAACCACGTCCACTGAAACATAGGGTTTACGCAGGTATTTTTGATACGCTTTGGTCAGTTTCTGGGTGGCTTCTGACTGGGTGAGACCCGCCAGTTTGACCCATCCGATCAGCGGCAAATGGACCGTACCCTCCGGCGTGACAAGCAAAGAGGTAGCGTTGCTTTGGGTGAGGTTGACGTTTTGGGTCATACCGATGGAGCTGGAGAGAATGGAAGAGAGCTGGCCGCCCTGCATACCGGACTGGTTGTAAATATTGATAAGCAGGCGGTCATGGGGCATGATTTTGTTTTCCATGCTGAATGAAGGCGTGCCCTTACCCACGGAAGCGGAGTTGGCTTCTACATTTTGGAAGCGTTGATAATCCTCACCGGTACATCCGGCCAGAAACAGGAGCGCCGCGGCGGCAAGACTGAGGGTACTTTTAAATGACATGGTAACTCCTTGCAAGGCAAATAAGACATTGAAATGGCAAATATTATACTTTGTTTTCTTTAGACTCTATTGAAATAGTCTTTTTTTGACGCGACAAACGCTTCACGTAACCATTACTCAAGGTCTGTTGTGGGAATCGTTACTTTTGGATGATGGGTTCATATCAAACAATATAACTTTGATGTTCTCTCCTACTTCCGGCATCTTTCGCCCCGCCTCAAAAACCGCCACGCAATTAGCTTCCATCAGCGGGGTGAGCATACCCGATCCAACTTTGTTATCGCGCACGGCGTAAAATTTACCCCCAATCAGCTTTCCGAGTACCAGGTTGGCCCGGGTGGGTTTGGCTTTGAAAGGCGCGGCGTTTTGGGCCGTGACATAGGGGTAATAAGGATGTCGGTTCCCTTGCATTTTGTTTAGAACCGGAATAGAGAGCAAAAAGAGGTTTAGCAGTGTGGTCAGTGGATTGCCGGGCATGGCCATGACAAAGGTTTGGCCCATCAACCCCATCATGGTGGGACGGCCCGGTTTGACGTTGACGCCGTGAAATAAGGGGGGTTGCATACCGTTGGCTTCAAAAGCTTCGGCCAGGTAGTCGGCCTCTCCCATGCTGATGCCGCCGGTGGTAATGATGACATCGTATCCCTTCAGCTCCCCGATAAAACGGATGGTTGCCTCTTTTTCATCGGGAATGCTCCCCACGTAAGAGGGAGAAAAACCGGCCCGCTTCAAAAAGGCGATCATGCCGAATCCGTTGGCGTTGTAGATGGTGTGCGCGTCGGCCTCCTCCCAGGGCTCCTTGAGCTCACTGCCGCTACTGGCCACGGCGATACGAAGGGGGGCGTAGACTTTGACGGCGGTAATGCCCTGCGCCGAGAGCATGGCGATATGCGCCGGCGTAAGGCGCTCCCCTTTTTCAATGAGTACGGCGCCGACCTTTTGCTCCTCCCCTCTTTTGCGAAGGTTGTCGCCCTCTTTGATAGTTTCGGGTAGGCGTACCCAATCTTCTCCCACCTCGGGACACTTCTCTATGGGAACGACACAATCGGCGTCTTCCGGCACTTTGGCTCCGGTCATGATTTTGTAACATTCGCCTTCTCCCAGGTAGGGAGAAATATCCATGCCCGCCAGAATCGTGGCGACGACCCGCACCCTTTTGCCGGCGTCACCGGCTTTGACGGCAAAACCGTCCATGGCGGAATTATCGAATGCCGGCAGATCTTTACAGCAGACAATCTCTTGGGCCGTTACCCGTCCAAGCGCGTCCCACAATCCTATGGTTTCGGTTCGTCGTACAAGGGGCGCATGGGTCATGGCCA
>JAMOMS010000296.1 GCA_027067015.1 Campylobacterales bacterium
GGTCATAGCGCATCTGAACGCTTTGGCCGTTGTCCAGGCGACTCAGCCTCACGTCACCGGGCATAGAGACGCCGTAAAAGAGGCGGTTGTTGCGGGCCATGCGACCGCCCAGGCCTTTAAAGCCCCCTTCATCGCCCGCGCCGACAATGAGCGCGATACAGTTGCCGATCACCCCGGCGACCCCTTCATCTTTGGGGGACTTGATCTCCACTTTCACCTCGCCCCGCACGGGTTTGGCCTCACCATAGAGGGCTTTGAGCCCCTCAAAAGCCATCAGCCACGCCCCGGCGACGGTGGGGCAGGAGTGGCCCGCCAGTTTGACCATATCCTCATACCGATAGACCAGCTCGCCCCCATCGCTGGCACCCAGCACGTCAGCCAAAGGATCGACGGTGACGATGGGGGGAATCCTGTCGTAAAACGCGGGATAGTTGCTCATAACAGTCCTTTATCTTTGAGTTTGCGCCAGACGGTGGCCGCTTTGAACAGATTGTAGCCAAAAAGAAGCGACGAGACCAGCAAAAACGCCCCGGCCCCCCTCCAGCCTGTGGGCCACCACGGCGCCGCCAGCAAAAACACGCCGACACCCCAGTGCAACCAGAGGTGGGGGCGGGTGGCGGAAGTTGGCACGATATCGCCCATCAGCGGTGTCTCCAGCACCCCTTTGGCGTTAAGGTGAAACCAGACCAGAAAGGGGACAATCTTGTAACTCATGGCCACAATGACACTCACGACAAAATAGCCGAACATCAAAGCCGCTGTCGCGAACAGGGGGGCGTACGCCAAGGAAAGAACCCCAAAGAGCGCCGAAAGGGCCAAAGCCCCCATGGCGGTACGCCAAAGCCACACGGTCACGTCGGCCACGGGGCGCTTACGTTGGCTCAGGCGTTTGAGGGTAATAAGCGCAAAAAGCATGACAATCAGGGCCACCCCCGCATCCAAGACACTCACCGCCTTTTCGGAGAGCAAAAGCGCGGGCACCTCCGCCACCAACAGTCCCAGCACGGCAAACGGCGCGTAACGGCGAAAGGTTTCGGGATAGGGGGGCGTGACATAAAACATCTCGATCACCTGAAACGCCACCGCCATCACCAGCGTGCCGATCCACCCAAAAAGCATGAAACGCAGGTGCAAAGCGCGCAGATCGCCCACATCCAGCCCCACGTCCACGCCCAAAAAGAGCAGAGTCGCCAAAACGGCGAAAACCAGCCCAAACCCCAACGAGGCCAGCGCCACAATCATGCCGTTGACCGACGGGGTTTTGTTCTCCACCCGCAAAAGGCGGGCGAACATCATGACAGAGAGGTGTCCCAGGGCGACCACCAGCAACAACGGGCCGACAAAGAGCAACGAGGGCCGCTCAAACAAAAAAGCGCCCGCCAGCAGGAGGGTACCGGTTGTGAGAAAAAGATGGATCCAGCGGCTGTGAAAGAGCGGACGGGGCACCGTGGCGCCCGCTACTACCGGCAACATCTGAAAGAGCGCCCCCACCATCGCCGCGGCGGCAAACCCCAATACCGTCAGGTGCACCAGCCCCACGGCGGCAGGCGCGTCCCAGAGCGTCAGGTGTTCAGCGGGCGCAACCAACATCACGCCTGCGGCCAAAAGACCGAAAAAGGGAAGTGTCAGAAAAAAGCGCAAAACCGCCTCAAACGGCGGCGCCTGATCGAGTGAGAGGCCGCGGTTAAACACCCGCAGTCTCCCTGGCCGACCGGCACAACGCCCCGTCAAAGGCAAAAAAGAGGTGAAACTCCTCTTCACTCTTTTGCGCCGTCTCGCACGCCAGGCCCCGGCTTTGGGCCAGTTTTAGCAGAGGCACGGGATAGCGGTGAATCACCAGGTGCAAGACATCGCCCCGACCCAGTTTCTCAAACGCCGCCACGCTCCTTTCCAACGGCTCGGGGTGGTTAAGCCCCCGCACATCCAACTTCACGACCGCCATAAACGCCTCAGTGGTTCTTCATCTGTTCAACCAGTTGCGCCGATTTCTCTTCCAGCACCTGGTCGCACATGGCATAGAGCATCTGCTCCTCTTTCATGTTGTGTTGCTGGAGCAAAATCATCAGCGTATCGGCCACTGAGAAGAATTGATCCTTATCCTCTTTTTGGAGCGTATCTTTCATCTGCTCCAGCAATCCGCGCACCTGGTTGTGTTCCAGCTTCATCACATAGGTGGGCCCCTCGGTGCTCAGCGTCGCCGCCTCGAAAGCGGGAAAGAGAATCTCCTCCTCCCGGTCAAAGTGCTTGAGGGTATCGACCATGAAGTTCTCAAAATGGCCAAACGCCTCTTTAAAATCACCGGCGTTGACAGCCTGCTCCACCTTGGCGAACTCATCGTCGCAATGGCGGTG
>JAMOMS010000297.1 GCA_027067015.1 Campylobacterales bacterium
GCGCGATGTAGCGTACGCTAAAGCGCCAGATCTTGTAGTACCCTTCTCCCATTTCGTTTTTGAGGGCTGAGCGCACCTTGTCGTTGGGCAGGACGTAACCGACAAAAAGGGCAATCAGCAGGCCGCCGAGAGGTAGCAAAATTGAGTCGGTGGTATACTCCAGAATATCAAAGAGCGGCTTGCCCCCAAACGAAAAGAGCGCGCCCCAGCTTTTGGTGTAGCTTAGCAGTGCGCCAAGACCTACCAGCCAGTAGCCCAGCGAAGTCCAAACGACCGCTTTGGCCCGGCTCATGCCGAAACGGTCAATCAGGTATTGCACCACCGGCTCAACCAGCGAGATGGCCGATGTCAGACCGGCAAAGGCCAGGGCCAGGAAAAAGAGCAGGGCCAACACCGTCCCCAGGGTGCCAAAGTGCGAAAGCACCACCGGCAAAGAGATGAAGACCAGGCCCGGCCCCTGGGCGGCGGGCGCCCCTTCGTGAAAGAGAAAACTGTAAATCACGAGACCGGCGACCAGCGCGATAAGCGTATCCATGAAGGTGACAATAAAGGCCGTTTTGGTGATGGAGGCGTTTTTGGGCAGGGAGGCGGCATAGGTCATAATGGCCCCCATGCCCAGCGAAAGGGTAAAAAAGGAGTGGCCCACCGCCCGTACGATCGCCTCGGAGCTCATCTTGCTCCAGTCAAAGGCAAACATGAAGTGCCACGCCTTGCCAAACCCCTCCAGGCTCACGGCATACCCCAGCAGGCCAAAAAGAATAAGCAGTAGCGCAGGCATCAGGATGAGGTTGAATTTCTCAATGCCCCCCTTGATACCCCGGTAGACAATGTAGCCGACAATCAGCGTGGCCAGGGTGTGCCAGAAGGCCTGGGCTGTCGCTTTTTGGCCTACCAGCGTGTCAAACGCCGTTTTGGCCGTCTCGGTGGTGGCGGGCAGGCCGCCGGTGAGGGTGGCGAAGAGGTAGTAGA
Organism: Campylobacterales bacterium; assembly: GCA_027067015.1. GTDB lineage: Bacteria > Campylobacterota > Campylobacteria > Campylobacterales > Hydrogenimonadaceae > Hydrogenimonas. The sequence continues at coordinate 970 of JAMOMS010000297.1, forward strand.
AGATCCAGCCGATGACGACCGAATAGAAGGTCATGATAATGAGGCCGTTAAAGCCCATGAAGCCGGCGTATTTCCAGCTTTTGGCCTTCGGGGGCGCCAGGGTCTCGAAACTGCCGACGGTATCTTTGCGCCCCAGCGCGCCGATAAGCATCTCGGCTACCATAACCGAAAAACCGACAAACGCGATAGTAATAAGATAGACCAGCACAAAGGCGCCGCCGCCGTACATACCGGTCATGTAGGGGAATTTCCAGATGTTGCCAAGCCCCACGGCGGATCCCGCCGCCGCCATGATAAAGCCGATTCTGCTAAATTGCTGTACTTTCATCCCTTTCCCTTTTTTGCCGTAAAAATGGCAATATTATACCACTTTGTTGACAAGCGGGAGCAATTAGATTATAATTTCACTCCACTTTTCAAGCGGGGTGTAGCGCAGCCTGGTTAGCGCACCTGGTTTGGGACCAGGGGGTCGAAGGTTCAAATCCTTTCACCCCGACCACTTCGTGCTGTTGACGGTGGGTGTAGCTCAGTCGGTTAGAGCGCCAGATTGTGGCTCTGGAGGTCGCCGGTTCGATTCCGGTCATCCACCCCATTTTCAGCCAGGCTACTCGACATCCCAATCAGGCTCTTTGCTATCGGCGCCCGTAGCTCAATTGGATAGAGCGACGGACTTCGGATCCGTAGGCTGGGGGTTCGACTCCTCCCGGGCGCGCCACTTATGCGTTGCGCCTATAGCTCAGCTGGATAGAGCAACGGCCTTCTAAGCCGTAGGTCTCAGGTTCGAATCCTGATGGGCGTACCACTTTGATGCGGACGTGGTGGAATTGGTAGACACGCCAGACTTAGGATCTGGTGCCGCAAGGTGTGGAGGTTCAAGTCCTCTCGTCCGCACCATCCCGCAACCCCTTAAGAGCGCAATTTCTCTCAATCTCAGTCTCAATGTGTGCAGTATTTGTGCACTTTTTTGAAGTCAAGATAGCTTTTTAGTGGATTAGGTTGCTCCCCAAAGGGAGCAGAAGAGGTTATTGGTTTTGTTGCTGTTGTTGGGCTTCGATCTCTTTGCGAACCTGATCCATATCCAGGGCTTTAACCTGGTTGATAAGGTCTTTGAGCCCCTCTTCGGGCAACATACCGGGCTGTTGGAAAAGAACGATGCCTTCTCGAATCACCATGACGGTGGGAATGGACTGAATCTGAAAATAGGCGGCGATCTCCTGCTCCTCTTCGGTGTTGATCTTGCCAAAAAGAATATCGGGGTTTTCGCCGGCGACCTTTTCAAAAATGGGGCCAAACTGTCGGCAGGGGCCGCACCAGGGCGCCCAGAAGTCCAAAATCACAATCTCGGCTGACGCCACCTTGTCGTTGAAGTTTTCCGTGGTCAGGTTCTCAAGAGCCATAGAAATCCTTTCGATTGGATAGATGTAAAAGAAGATTGTGACATAAACAGGTGCAAAGTTGCAAGAATGCAGTGTAAATTATGTTAAAACAAAGTAAAATATGTGACTCTCTGAAGATGCAGAATTTGTAACTTCATAATAAAACGGGAGAGTCACAGAAATCGATCAGGCGCTTTGCAGCCAGGAAGTCAAACAGTGATGATTTCCAGGAAAAAACCGGTCAGCTGGTGGACTTTGAGAGTGCGATCTGATTCAAATTGCAGTGAGAGAGTGCATGAAAGAGACCTGCAGGGGAAAAGAGAGTCGGTTGCGGGCCCGTTCCGGAAAGAATCGTTGATCAACAGAAAAGAAGATCAAAAATATGAAAGCGGTTATTGCAGAGCGGGCCCCGGAAAAACCAAGCTTTCCTATCAGGTGAAGTGGTATGAGGTAATATCGGTTAAAGCCTGTCATTGCACAGTTTGAGGTGTGTAGATACTGGGCTGCTACAAAT